>JAUYAJ010000131.1 GCA_030693565.1 Rubrivivax sp. | reverse complement strand
GTCGAAGGCGAACGTGTGCACGCCTTCCAGTGGCTGGCGCTGGCGCTGGCCGTGGCCGGCATCGCCGTCATCGCTGCCCACACCGACGGCCAGACGACGCCGCTCGGGCTGGCGCTGGTGCTGCTGGCCGGCCTCAGCTGGGCGGGTGGCAACCTGGTGGCGCGGCGCAGCGGCCGTGTCGACATGCTGGGCTACGTGGTCTGGTCGAGCCTGTTCGCGCTGCCGCCGCTGGCGCTGGCGTCGCTCTTTTTCGAAGGCTTGCCGGCGATCCGCAGCGCCCTCGCGCAGGCGGGCGCCGGGGTCTGGGCGGCGGTGCTGTGGCAGTCGGCGGGCAACTCGCTGTTCGCCTATTCGGTCTGGGGCTGGTTGCTGGCGCGCCACCCGGCGGCCACGGTGACGCCGGTGGCGCTGGGGGTGCCGGTGTTCGGCATGCTGGCCGCCAGCGCGGTGCTGGCCGAGCCGCTGCCGCCGTGGAAGCTCCTGGCCGCGGCACTGGTGATGGGCGGGCTGGCGCTGAACCTGTTCTGGCCACGGTTGCGAGCAGTCCTGGCTCGGCGCTGAGCGGCGGCGAGTGTTCCGCTGAACGGAAATGACAATTCGTCTGCGAGGCTTCATTTCCGGCGATCGACGCTCTAAGGTTCAAGCTTCCGAACTGTTGCCTTTTCAGATCGCGCGATGCGCCTCGACATATCATTTCCAAGCCTATCCCGGTGGAGCGCCGCTTGACGGTGCGCCACATCGTGATGTGGCGGCTGGACGCTGCCGACCCGCCGGCGCAGCAAGCGGCGCGCCAGCGCGTCAAGCAGGCGTTTGAAAGCCTGCGCGGGCGCATCCCCGGCCTGCTGCGGCTGGAGATCGGCATCGACCACAGCGCCGCCGACCACGCCTGCGACGCCGTGCTGGTGAGCGACTTCGAGTCGCAGGCCGCGCTCGACGCCTACGCCGTGCACCCCGAGCACCTGCGTGTGCGCGCTGAACTGGGCAGCCTGCGCATCAGCCGCCACCAAGTCGACTACGAGATCTGATGGCTGCACTCGACTTCGTCTACCAGGCCCGTGCCGGCCGCGTGATCTTCGGCGCCGGCAGCCTGCAACACCTGGGGCGCGAGGTGCTGGCGCTGGGCGCCGAGCGCGCGCTGGTGCTGTGCACGCCCGAGCAGCGCGCCAGCGCCGAGATGATCGCCGCGCGCCTGGGGCCACGCGCCGCCGGCCTGTTCGACCAGGCGGCGATGCATGTGCCGATCGAGGTCGCGCGTGACGCCCGCGCGCTCGCCGCCCGCCTGAATGCCGACTGCGCGGTGGCCATCGGCGGCGGCTCGACCATCGGCCTGGGCAAGGCGATCGCGCTTGAGTCGGGGCTGCCCATCCTGGCCATCCCGACCACTTACGCCGGCAGCGAGATGACGCCGATCTACGGCTTGTCCGAAGCCGGCCTCAAGCGCACCGGCACCGACTTGCGCGTGCTGCCGCGCACGGTGATCTACGACCCCGAACTGACGCTGACGCTGCCGGTGCCGATGGCGGTGGCCAGCGGCATCAACGCCATGGCCCATGCCGCCGAAGGCCTGTATGCGCGCGACGCCAACCCCGTCACCAGCCTGATGGCCGAAGAGGCGCTGCGGGCGCTGGCCGCCGGCCTGCCCGCCGTGGTGGCGCAGACCGACGACCTGGGCGCGCGCGGCCAGGCCTTGTACGGCGCCTGGCTGGCGGGCAGCGTGCTTGGCAGCGTCGGCATGGCCTTGCACCACAAGCTGTGCCACACGCTGGGCGGCAGCTTCGGCTTGCCGCACGCGCAAACCCACACCGTGGTGCTGGCCCATGCGCTGGCCTACAACGCTGGCGCAGCGCCGCAGGCGATGGCGCGCATCGCACGCGCGCTCGGCGTCGACGACGCGGCGCTCGGCGTCTACGAACTGGCGCGCCGCTGCGGCGCGCCGCTGGCGCTGCGCGAACTCGGGCTGGCCGAGGCCGACCTCGACCGCGCTGCCGACATCGCCGCCGCCAACCCGTACTGGAACCCGCGGCCGATCGCCCGCGCCGGCCTGCGCAGCTTGCTGCAGGCTGCATTCGAAGGTGCGCCGCCGCGCGCGCCACATTGATCCACCCCCAGCCGGAACCACCGGCGAGCAGGAGACAAGATGAACCGCAACCGCCTTTTCCACGCCGCCAGCGTTGCCCTGGCGCTGGCCGCCGCCGGCGCTGCCGCCCCGGTCGCCGCCTACCCGACGCAGCCGATCAAGCTCATCGTGCCGCAGCCCCCGGGTGGCGGCTTCGACTCGGTGGCACGCCTGCTGGCCGAGAAGCTCGGCCCGCTGATGGGCCAGTCGGTGGTGGTCGAGAACCGGCCGGGTTCGGGCACCCTGGTGGGCACCGACGCCGCCGCCAAGGCCGCGCCCGACGGCCACACGCTGTTGCTGGGCGCACTCTCCAACATCGCCCTCAACCCCGGCCTGTACCCCAAGCTGTCCTACGACCCGCTGCGCGACTTCAAGCCGGTGGGCCTGGCGGTGAGCTACTCATACACGCTGATCGCGCGCAAGGACCTGGCCCAGAAGTCGCTGCAAGAGGTGATCCAGTTCGCGCGCGACAACCCGGAGAAACTGACCTTCGCGTCGGCCGGCCAGGGTTCGGGCCAGCACATTGCCGCGGCGGTGCTGTTCCAGCAGGCCAAGGTCAAGGTCTTGCACGTGCCTTACCGCGGCGCGCAGCCGGCTTATCAGGACTTGCTGGGCGGGCGCGTCGACATGTTCTTCGACATCTCGCCGACCGCGCGTGTGCAGGTCGACGCCGGCAACGTGATGGCGCTGGCGGTGTCGTCGCGCGAGCGCCAGCCCTTCCATGCCCAGGT
>JAUYAJ010000125.1 GCA_030693565.1 Rubrivivax sp. | reverse complement strand
GCCCAACCCGAAGGGCCGGGGCGATTCGCGCCGCCGAGCCGCGTTGCCGGCTCGTTGTGGGGCCCGCCACACGCCTGGCCGACGCCTCGCTCGTCAGCGCGACTCGCCCCGGCGCGGGCGTCGCCTTCTGCCGCCCACACTCCTAGGCCGGCTCGGCGCCGTCGTCGGCGAAGGCTTCGAGGTGGCCGCTGTCGTTCCAGCCCACGAGGCTGAAGCCTTCGGGGCTGTAGAGCAGGCGGTTGATGCTGGCATTGCCCAGCAGCCACGAGCGTGGCGCCCGCAGGTCCAGGCGCGTTGCCGCCCGGTACAGGCAGTCGAGCACGCCGCCATGGGCGACCAGGGCCACGGTCTGGCCCGGGTGGCGCGCCACCAGGCGCTGCGCGGCGTCAACGCTGCGGGCGTAGAAGTCGATCAGCCGCTCGCCGCCGTCGGGGCCGAAATCGGGATCACGGCGGCGCCAGCGCTCGGCCGCATCAGGCCAGCGCTGTTCGATGTCGACGAAGGTCGTGCCTTCGAAAGCACCGAAACAGCGCTCGCGCAGGCCGCTGTCGGCAACCACCGTCCGTCCGGCAGCCAGGCCGAGCGCAGCAGCCGTCTGCCAGGCGCGCTGCAGGTCGCTGCTGTAGATGGCCTCGATGCCCTCGGCGGCCAGTGCCTGGGCCATGCGTTCGGCCTGCCACAAGCCGGTGGCGTTGAGCCCGATGTCGGTGTGGCCCTGGATTCTTGAGGCCAGGTTCCAGTCGGTTTCACCATGCCGGATCGCCAGCACGCGGGTCACCGCGTCCATCAGCGGCACCGTGCCATCAGAGCTGCGCCGCCAGCAGCCGCGGATTCAGCGTGTAGGTGCCCGAGAACGTGGCCTCGGCCAGCGCATGGCCGACCAGCGCGCGGCGCACCTGCTCGCCGCTGAAGTTGCCTTCCACCGGCAGCCGCGGCAGGTCGAGCGCGTAGAGGGTGAAGGCGTAGTGGTGGACCAGCGAGTCGTTGAACGGCGGGAACGGGCCGTCGTAGCCAAAGTACGACCCCGCCATCTCGGCGTCGCCGGCGAACCAGCCGGTGTAGTCGTTGAGGCCGTGGCGGGCACCGTGCAAGCTCTGCGGTCCCGGTTTGCCGCGCGCCGTGAAGCCGCGGCTGAACTGGCCTTCGGCGATCACCGTCGGCTGCGGCGGCAGGTCGATCAGCACCCAGTGGAAAAAATCGACCCGCGGCAGGTCGGCGGGCACTTCACGGTCGGGCTGGTTGACGTCGTCGCCGCGGCTGGGGACGTCGAAGTCGTGGCAGATCAACACCATCGACAGCGCGCCGGCCGGCGCTTCGCTCCAGGCCAGGTGTGGGTTGAGGTTGTCACCGAAGGTGACGCCGCCGCGGCCGTCGGGCCGACCGGCGGCGTAGCGCGCCGGGATGCGGTCGCCGTTGGTCCAGCTGTCGCTCACGAGTTTCATGGTCGTCCTTGTCGACGTCGATCCTGCATTGTCTGCTGCGCTGAGGCCCTGCCTCAGACGCCCCAGACGATCGGTTTGCCAGCCGTCTGCGCCTGGCGCAGCATCTCGACCAGCGGCCAGACGCGCTGACGCAGCGAGACG
This sequence comes from Rubrivivax sp., assembly GCA_030693565.1. GTDB lineage: Bacteria > Pseudomonadota > Gammaproteobacteria > Burkholderiales > Burkholderiaceae_C > Rubrivivax. The sequence continues at coordinate 683 of JAUYAJ010000125.1, read as the reverse complement.
CTGCCGCGGGCCAGCTTGTCGTCGTCCTTGTCGGCGCCCTGGCGGCGCGCGTCTTCGGCGTCGACGGCGGCCTCCAGGGCGGCGATGATGGCCGGCATCGCGGCCGGCTCGAAGATGCCTTTGGCGGCCGGTTCGCGGCCGATCACACGCATCAGTTCGTCGCCGTTCGGCCCCAGCATGATCACATTGCCGGCGGCCTTGCTGCTGAACTTGTAGATCATCGCGGCGCTTTCGAGCGGTTCATCGAAGCGCCCATTGTGCGCCCGCGGCGTCCCCGCCTCAGCCGCTGACGAGCCGGATGTGGGCCAGCGCAGCGGGCGCGGTGGCTGGCGCCGGTGCCGGCGCCTGGCCCACGGCCGCAGCCAGGCTCTCGTCCAGGCGCTTCTCGAAGCTCAGGCTGTCGAGCGCCGGGGCGAACAGAAAGCCCTGGAACTCGTGGCAGCCGTTGTCGACCAGGAACTGGCGCTGGACCTCGGTTTCCACACCTTCGGCGATGACCTTCATGCGCAAGGCGCGCGCCATCTGCAAGATGGCGCAGACGATGCCGGCATCACTGTCTTCGCCGGGCAGACCCATGATGAAGCTGCGGTCGATCTTCAGCTTGCCGATCGGAAAGCGCTTCAGGTAGGACAGGCTGGAGTAGCCGGTGCCGAAGTCGTCGATGGCCAGCCGCACGCCCAGGC
>JAUYAJ010000090.1 GCA_030693565.1 Rubrivivax sp. | reverse complement strand
GACTACCTGCGCCAGGGCCTGAGCGAGGCGGGTTTTATCGTCGACCTGGCGCGCACCGGCCTGGACGGCCACCATCTGGCGATGACGGCCGACTTCGATCTCATCGTGCTCGACGTCATGCTGCCCGACGTCGATGGCTGGCGCATCCTGCAGTCGCTGCGCAGTGCCGGCCGGCGCACGCCGGTGCTGTTCCTGACCGCGCGCGACAGTGTTGACGACCGCGTCAAGGGCCTGGAGCTGGGGGCCGACGACTACCTCGTCAAGCCGTTCGCCTTTGCCGAATTGCTGGCCCGGGTGCGCACGCTGCTGCGCCGCGGCAGCGTGCCGCTGGCCGACGACCGGCTGGCGCTGGCTGACCTGGTGCTCGACCTGCCGCGCCGGCGGGCCCAGCGGGGCGGCCACAAGCTCAACCTGACGGCGAAGGAGTTTGCGTTGCTGGAATTGCTGATGCGGCGCCAGGGCGAGGTGTTGCCGCGCTCGCTGATCGCCTCGCAGGTCTGGGACATGAACTTCGACAGCGATTCCAACGCGATCGACGTTGCCATTCGCCGCCTGCGGATCAAGGTCGACGAGGGTTTCGAGCCCAAGCTGATCCAGACCGTGCGCGGCATGGGCTACATGCTGGACCTGCCCGATGCCGGCTGAACACTTGCGGCGGCGCCCGCTGTCGCTGGCCCTTCGCATCACCGTGCTGGTGGGCGCGGCGATGACGCTGTTGTTCATTGCCTTCACCGCGCGGGTGGTGAAGTCGGTGGCGATGCACTTCGCCGAGCAGGACCTGGGTGAAGTGCGGGCGGTGGCCGAGTCATTGACGCTGGCTTTGGGAGCGCTGCCATCGACGGCGAATTCGGGCGAACTGCAGGAGCGCCTGGCGCGTGCCGTGGCCGGGCATCACGGCGTGTACTTCAGCGTCCACGACGGCGCCGGCAGGACCTTGTTCGGCACCGCGCCGGCTGGGCTGTACGACGTCGCACGGTTGACGGCGACAGCAGCGTCGCTCGATGTGCAGGCGCTGCGCGTCTGGCAGGTTGGCGAGCAGGCGTTTCGCGGCTCGCTGTTGCAGATCGGCGGCGAGACCGTGCTGGTGGCGGTGGCGATGGAGTCGCACCTGCACTACCTGGCGCAACTGCGCCGCGGGCTCTGGTGGGGCACCCTGGTGGCGTGCTTGCTGGCGGTGTCGGGCGCCTGGCTGGCGGTGCGCTGGGGCCATGCGCCGCTGCGCCGCATCGGCGCGGCGATGCGCGGCATCACTTCGGCGCACCTGCATGTGCGGCTCGATGCGCGCGAATCACCGATCGAGCTCGATCCGCTCGTGGGCTCGTTCAACGCCATGCTCGACGAGTTGCAGGCCAGCTTTGCCCGCCTGAGGCATTTCTCGGCCGACATTGCGCATGAATTGCGCACGCCGGTGACCAATCTGACAACCTCGACCCAGGTCGCCTTGTCGAAGGCGCGCGACCCTGAGGCCTACAGCGAGGTGCTCTACGCCAGCCTCGAAGAGCTCGACCGCATGGCCAAGATGATTGGCGACATGCTCTTCCTGGCCCAGGCCGAGCAGCCGCTGGATCCGCGCTCGTTGGCGCCGGTCGACCTCGGCGCCGAGACGCGTGCGCTGTTCGACTACTTCGAGGCCTGGGCAGAGGAGGCTGGCGTGAGCTTGCAGCTCGAAGGCACAGCCCCGGCGGTGCGCGGCGACCGCTTGATGCTGCGCCGTGCGCTCAGCAACCTGATCGCCAACGGGCTGCGCTACACGGCAAACGGCCAGGCCTTGACGGTGGCACTGGCGACGGCTGGCGACGCCGTCGAAGTCCAGGTTCGCAACCCCGGCGCGATCCCGGCCGAGCACCTGCCCAAGCTCTTCGATCGTTTCTACCGGGCCGATCCGGCGCGCCAGCACAAAGGCGAAGGCGCCGGCCTCGGGCTGGCGATCGTGAAGTCCATCGTCCAGGCCCATGGCGGCAGCGTCGGCGCCAGTTCACACGCCGGCACGACGCGGTTCCGCCTGCAGTTGCCGACGTCTCGCGCACAGCAGTGACTGTGCACCCTTGCATGATCGATGACAGGAGACAGCCATGACAGCCCAGCACAGCATCGACTTCTTCGACCGCCAGTTCGTTCGCCAGGTGCAGGCGCATGACTTCGCCCTCAACCCCTTCGAGCAGGCCGCGCTGGCGCATCTGCGCGGCGAGGTGCTGGACTTTGGCTGCGGCATCGGCAACCTGAGCGTCGCCGCGGCGCGCCGCGGTTGCACGGTGTGGGCCCTGGATGGCAGCGCGACGGCTGTTGCCCACCTGCAGCGCCTGGCGGCGAGCGAAGCCTTGCCGATCGACGCCCGCCAGGCCGACCTGCGGGACTATGCGATCGACGGCGACTTCGACACCGTCGTCGCCATCGGCTTGCTGATGTTCTTCGACTGCCCAGCCGCCTGGCGCAGTCTGGCGGCGTTGCAGGCCCGGGTCAGGCCCGGCGGCACGCTGATCGTCAACGTGCTGGTCGAAGGCACGACCTACCTCGACATGTTTGGCGCCAGCGGCCACTGCCTGTTCAGCGCCGAGGCGCTGGTGGCGGCGTTTGCCGACTGGCAGTTGCTGGCAGTGGACAAAAGTGAATTCGGACTCGACGACGGCCGCTGCAAGCGCTTCGTCACCGTCATCGCGTCACGGCCTCTCACCTGAAGAACCCGCGCAGCGCGTCTTTCAGCTTGTCTTTGGGGGTCGCCGGCGCGGCGCCGTCGTCGCTGTCCTGCGGCTTCGGGCGGCCGCCGAGCTTTTCGGCAATCTTGTCCTGGAGCCGGTTCTGCAGCGCGGCCGCGGCCACCCCCGACCACTGAATCTTCCACTCGATGGCGCCGAAGGGGCCGCGGAGTTCGACCGGCACGGTGACGCCGCGCAGCGCCGCCAGTGCCTTGCCGTCCTGGCCCGCCGGCGAGCCCGTGACGGTGGCGCGCGCGGTGTAGTCGATGCGGCCGCGGCCGATGTCGAACTGACCGGCGCCACCGATGCGCAGATACGGACTCTTGAGCGCCAGGTCGTCGCTGCGGGCAACGCCGCCGGTGATGCGCGCGCTGGCGCTCAGCTCGGTGAAGTCGGTCTTCTCGGTGGCGCTGGCCTGGCTGAGCGCGTCTTGCCGGCCCGACAGCGCGGCCTGGGCCTGGCGCATGCTGCGCGCCAGGTTGATGCCCTTGACAGCGCCATCGCGCAGTTGCATCGCTGCGCTGCCGGCGAGCTGGCTGCGCAGCGCGCCCAGGCTGTCGCCCTGGGTC
>JAUYAJ010000089.1 GCA_030693565.1 Rubrivivax sp. | reverse complement strand
TGCCGATGGCCGACAAGCTGGCGATGCTGCAGCGCTTTCGCGCCGCCGTCGTCGCGCAGACCGAGGCACTGGCGCTGACGCTGACGCTCGAGGTCGGCAAGCCGATCGCGCAGTCGCGCGGTGAACTCGCCGGCCTGCTGGCGCGCATCGACTTCTTCGCCGAACAAGCCGAGCCGGTGCTGCGCGACGAGCATGTGTTCGACGGCCACGGCATGCACGAGCAGATCGCCTTCGAGCCGCTCGGCCTGGTGGCCAACATCTCGGCCTGGAACTACCCCTGGTTCGTCGGCTGCAACGTCGTCCTGCCGGCGCTGTTGGCCGGCAACGCCGTGCTCTACAAGCCCAGCGAATGTGCCACCCTGACCGGCCAGCACCTGACGCGGCTGCTGTACGAAGCCGGCGTGCCGGCGGCCGTGCTGCACTGCCTGGTCGGCGCTGGCGAGGTCGGCGCGGCGCTGGTCGCGCAGCCGATCGATGGCCTGTTCTTCACCGGCAGCCACGCCACCGGCCAGCGCATTGCCGCGGCGCTGGCCGGGCGCTTCGTCAAGCTGCAGCTCGAGCTCGGGGGCAAAGACCCGGCCTATGTGCGCGCCGACGCCGACCCCGTGGCCGCCGCCGACAGCCTGGCCGACGGCGCCATGTACAACAGCGGCCAGAGCTGCTGCGCGGTCGAACGCATCTATGTGCACGAAGCCGTCCACGACGCCTTCGTCGACCGCTTTCTCGCCACTGTGGCCGGCTTCCAGGTCGGCGACCCGCAAGACCCCGGCACCTACATCGGCGCCATCGCACGGGCGCCGCAGATCGCCGTGCTGCAAGCCCAGGTGGCCGACGCATTGGCCAAGGGCGCGCGGCTGCGCTGCGGCGGCCAGGCCTTGGCCGGCCAGGCCTTTGCGCCCACCGTGTTCACCGGCGCCAACCACACGATGGACTTGATGCGCGAAGAAAGCTTCGGCCCTGTGATCGGCATTCAGAAGGTGGCCGGCGACGACCAAGCGCTGGCGCTGATGAACGACAGCCGCTACGGCTTGACGGCCGGCGTCTACACACGCGACGGCGCCCAGGCGCGCGCGCTGCTGGCGCGTGTGAACGCCGGCAGCGTTTACTGGAACTGCTGCGACCGCGTCAGCCCGCGCCTGCCCTGGTCGGGCCGCGGCGACTCCGGCATCGGCCTGACCTTGTCACGCGAAGGCCTGCGCTGCTTCACGCGGCCCAAGGCCTGGCACCTGCGCCAGCCCTGATGGCGCCGCTGCCGCTGGCGCTGTTCGACCTTGACCACACGCTGCTCAGCGGGGACAGCGACGAGCTCTGGTGCGCCTTCCTGGTCGCCCACGGCCAGCTTGACGCCAGCGTGCTCCGGCGCATGGCGGCGCTGGCAGCGGCCTACCGCGCCGGCAGCGCCAGCCCGGCCGATTTCTGCGGTTTTCACGCCGGCTTGCTGGCCGGGCGCAGCCCGGCGCAGTGGTCGCCCTGGCGCGAGCGCTTCCACGCCGAGGCGGTGCGCCCGCGCATCCCGGCGGCGGCGCGCGCACTGCTGCAGCGCCACCGCGACGCCGGCGACGTGCTGGTGCTGACCACCGCCAGCAACCGCGTCATCGTCGAACTGGCCGCAGCCGATCTTGGCGTCGACCACTTGCTGGCCACCGAAGTTGAACTGCTGGGCGGCAGCTACAGCGGCCGCCTGCGTGGCACGCCCAACCTGCGCGACGGCAAGCTCGAACGCCTGCGCAGCTGGCTGGTCAGCCAAGGCTGGCCGCCGGAAACGCTGGCCTCGGCCACTTTCTACAGCGACTCGATCAACGACTTGCCGCTGCTGTCCGCTGTGGGCCGGCCGGTGGCGGTCGACCCCGACGCGCAGCTGCTAGCCGCTGCCCAGGCGCGCGGCTGGCCGGTGCTGCAGCTGCAGCGCGACGCATGACACCTGGCGCATGACACCGAAAGGCCTGCAATGACCTGGATGAACCGCTGCCGGCTGCTGCTGGCCACCTTGCTGTGCAGCGCCTTGCCCGCGGCGGCCGCCAACCTGCGCGTTGCGTCGGCCTTCGACCCGCAGACCCTGGACCCGCATGCGCTGGCCCTGCTGTATCACACGCGCATCGCCTTCCAGGTCTACGACTCGCTGGTCGGGCGCGACGAGAAGTTCGCCCTCGAACCGGCGCTGGCCACCAGCTGGCAGATGACCAGCCCGACGAGCTGGCGCTTCAGCTTGCGCCCCGGCGTCAACTTCCACGACGGCGGCGCCTTCAGCGCCGACGACGCCGTCTTCTCGATCGAACGCGCGATGACGCCGCCGTCGCAGCGCGCCTTCCAGCTCAAGGGCGTGGTCGCAGTGAAGAAGATCGACGAGCTGACGATCGAGATGCAGCTCGAAGCCCCCGACGCCGTGTTGCCCGAGAAGCTGCAGTTCGTCGCCATGATGAGCAAGGCCTGGAGCGAGACCCACGGCGTGCAGCGTGCGCAGGACTTCAACGGCAAGCAGGAAACCTTTGCGGTGCGCCGCGCCAACGGCACCGGGCCGTTCCGGCTGGCGCGCTACGAGCCCGATGCGCGCACCGTGCTGCGCCGCCACCCGGGCTGGTGGGGCTGGAGCGATGCGCGCAGCGGCAACCTCGAACAGGTGACCTACATCACCATCCGCTCAGACGCCACCCGGCTGGCCGCGCTGGCCTCGGGCGAGGTCGACATGGTGCTCGACCCACCTTATCAAGACATTCGCCGGCTGCAGGCCGAGCCGCGGCTGCAGCTGCTGCAGATGGCCGACATCGGCCAGCAGTACTTCACTTTCGACCAGGCGCGCGACGAGCTCGAAGGCAGCGACGTCAAGGGCCGCAACCCGTTCAAGGACGTGCGCGTGCGCCGCGCCGTCTACCACGCGATCAACATCGATCTCATCATCGACAAGGTCTTGCGCGGCCAGGGCGTGGCCACCGGCGCCTTGCTGTCGCCGCGCGTCGACGGCTCGCCGGTCGAACTGGACAAACGCCTGCGCTTTGATCCAGCGCGTGCCCGCGCCTTGCTCGCCGAAGCCGGCTACCCGAAAGGCTTTACGGTGACGCTGGACTGCGTCAACGTGGCCTGGCGCGAGAACGTCTGCCAGGCCGCCGCCGCGATGCTCACCCAGGTGGGCATCCGCACCACGCTGCGTTCGAGCCCGAGCAACCAGTTCTTTCCCAAGCTCAGCCAGGGCACGGCGAGCTTCATCGAATACGGCTGGACCGCAAGCCCCGACGCCTGGGCGTCGCTGAACGGCTTGTTCCGCAGCTTCGACAAGAGCGGCCTGGGCACCTTCAACGCCGGCCGCTACAGCAATCCGCAGGTCGACCAGTTGATCGACGCCATCCGCACCGAGCCCGACCTGAGGCGCCGGCGCGCGATGATCAGCACCGTGCTGCGCATGGTCGGCGACGACCTGGCTTACATCCCGCTCTACCGGCGCACGCTGAACTGGGCGCTGACGAAGAACATCAGCGCCGTGCAATGGCCCAACGACACGCTGGAGCTGCGCTGGGTGCGGATGAAATAGCCGCAGCCACATCGACAACCCCCTTGACCCCTACCCACTACATGTCCCAACTCTTCAGCCCCTGGCAGCTCGGCGGCTTGACGCTGCCCAACCGCATCGTCGTCGCCCCGATGTGCCAGTACAGCGCCGAGGACGGCAGCGCCACCGACTGGCACCTGATGCACCTGGGCGCGCTGGCGCTGTCGGGCGCCGGGCTGCTGATCCTGGAAGCCACCGCGGTCGAGGCCCTGGGCCGCATCACGCCGCGCTGCCTGGGCCTGTACAGCGACGCCAACGCCGAGGCGCTGGCGCGCGTGCTGGGCGCGCTGCGCCGGCACTCGGCGATGCCGGTGGCGATTCAGCTCGGCCATGCCGGGCGCAAGGCGTCGAGCCGCCTGCCCTGGGAAGGCGGCTCGCTGCTGGCGCCGGCCGACGGCGGCTGGCTGGCGCAGGCGCCATCGGCACTGCCGCAGCGGCCCGAAGAGGCGGCGCCGCAGGCGCTCGACG
>JAUYAJ010000087.1 GCA_030693565.1 Rubrivivax sp. | reverse complement strand
TGCCGATGGTGCGCGTCAGGGAAGTGCGTGTGCGAGTGGGTCAGGGGCTCGTGCCGATGTGGATGCGAGTGGCGGCCAGCGACGGGGCCCTCAGGATGCTCGTGCTGGTGGCGCACGTCGTGTTCGTGCTCATGGTCGTGCTCCCCGGCGCGGTGGGCGTGCGCGTGGGCATGCTTCTCGGTCAGATGCAGCCACACGCCTGCGGCCATCAAGGCACCCGCCACCAGCAGGCCCGGCGTGACCGGCTCGCCAAGCCAGGCCACCGCGAGCGCAGCGCCGAAGAACGGCGCCACCGAGAAGTAGGCTCCCGTGCGCGCGGTGCCGAGGTGCCGCAACGCCACGACGAACAGGGTCAGGCTGATGCCGTAGGCCCCGAGTCCCAGGAGCAACGCCCCGGCCAGCCAGGGTGCTGGCGGCAATGACGCGCCGATGGCCAGCCCCAGTGCCAGGTTCACGCTGCCCGCGACCAGCCCCTTGATCGACGCGATCCACGTCGCGTCGGCGAGCGCCACTTTGCGGGTCAGGTTGTTGTCGACCGCCCAGGCCGCACAGGCGCCCAGCACGGCCAATGCCGGCCAGGCGTCACCGATGCGCGCCTCGCCGGGCCAGCTCAACACCAGGGCACCGGCGACGATGGCCACCATCCCGAGTGCAATGCGCCGGTCGAAGTTCTCCTTGAAGACGAACCAGGCCAGCAAGGCCGTGAACACGCCCTCCGCATTCAGCAGCAGGGATGCGCCCGACGCGGGCATGCGAGACAGGCCGAACATCAGCAGCAGCGGGCCCAGGACTCCGCCCGCGACCACCGCGCCAGCGAGCCAGACCCGTTGATCGGCCGGCAGCTTCACGGGCGCAGCGCGGCTGAGCAGCCGCCACAGCACCAAGCCGACGCCGGAGCCCAGGTACAGCAGCCCCGCGAGCAGCCAGGGATCCACGGTGCCCAGCAGTTGCTTGGCCATCGGCGTGCCGGCCCCAAACAGCGCCGCCGCAGCCAGCGCCGCGGCGACGCCGGGGTGGACCAAGGAGTTTCGGATCGTTGGCGTCACGTTGGACCAGGTGTCAGGAACCTCTTCAGCGCCAGCCTACTTCAGCGCAAAGCGCACGGTGCCGGCCGGCTTGCCGGCGATGGTCACCAGGGCGACGACCTTGGTGCCCGGGCCGACCTTGAACGTGCCTGCGGCTTCGAGCTTGTCGCCGGCGGGCTTGAGTTCGACCTCCTGCTTCTCGGTCCCGCTCAGCAGCGTGATCTTTGCGGTGGCCTTGGACACATCGGCCGCTTTGCCGTGGTCGCGCAGGTACAGGTGGATCATCGTCGGCTTGGCCACCAGCTCGTAGTCCATCAGCTTGGTCGGGACCACGATGCCGCCGTGCATCGGCTTGTGGTCATGGCCATGGTCGTCTTTCGCGCCGGCGGCGAAGGCCGATCCGGCCAGGGACAGGGCGATGGCGGCCAACAGGGTCTGGGTCTTCATGGAATTCCTTTCGGGGTGGTGGGTGTGAACAGGGGAAGGTTCAAAGCGCCTCGGCGTCCATGTCGTCCATCAGCGCAACGGCCGGCTTGCGGCCGAACAGCCAGAACATCGCAGGCGTGAGGAAGGTGTCGAGCAGAGTCGAGCTGATGAGGCCGGAGAAGATCACCACGGCCACCGGGTGCAGCACCTCGGTGCCGGGGCGCTCGGCCTCGAACAGCAGCGGGGCCAGCGCGAACGCGGTGACCAGAGCCGTCATCAGCACCGGGCTCAGCCGCTCCAGCGAGCCGCGCATGATCATCTTCTGGTCGAAGTTCTCGCCCTCGAAGCGCATCAGGTTGATGTAGTGGCTGACCTTGAGGATGCCGTTGCGCACCGAGATGCCGGCCAGCGTGATGAAGCCCACCAGCGCGGCCACGCTCAGCGGCTGGCCCGACAGCCACAGGCCAATGACCGCACCCACCAGGGCGAGCGGGATGTTCACCATGATCAGCGCCGACAGCACGGACGACTTGTAACGGCTGTAGAGCACGACGAACATCAGCGTCAGCGACACGATGGACAGCAGGCCGATCAGACGCGACGCCTCTTCCTGCGCCTGGAACTGGCCACCCAGGGTGATGAACATGCCCTCGGGCAGCTTCGTCTCGGCCACCACCGCGCGGATGTCGGCCACGACTTCCGACAGCGCGCGCCCCGACGCGTTGGCCGACAGCACGATGCGCCGCTTGCCGTCGTCGCGGCTGATCTGGTTGGGGCCGTCGCCGTCTTCGATGCTGGCGATCTTCGACAGCGGGATGCGGCCGTTCGGCGTCTCGATCAGGATCTGGCCCAGCCCCTCCACCGACCGCGCCGATTCCGGAAGCTTCACCACCAGCGCGAAGCGCCGGCTGCCCTCGACGATCTGGGTGATCTTCTCGCCTTCCACCAGCGCCTGCAGCGTGGCCATCACCTGCGGGGCCGGCACGCCGTACTGCGCCGCGGCGGCGTAGTCGATGCGCACCTTGATCTGCGGCGCCAGCACCTGCTTCTCGATCTGCAGGTCGGCCAGGCCGGGGATGCTGGCCAGCTTCGCGCGCAGCACGTCGGCCTGGCCGCGCAAGGCGTCCAGATCCTCACCGAAGATCTTGATGGCGATCTGCGAGCGCACGCCCGAGAGCATGTGGTCGATGCGGTGCGAGATGGGCTGGCCGATCTCCAGCGCCGCCGGCAGGTTGACCAGCCGGGAGCGGATGTCGGACTTGATCTCGTCCATGCTGCGTGTGAGTTCCGCCGTGGGCTTCAGGCCGACATCGAGTTCGCTGAC
>JAUYAJ010000083.1 GCA_030693565.1 Rubrivivax sp. | reverse complement strand
CGGATGCGCTCGTAAGGCGGCAAGTCGGTGATGTCTTCGCCAAAGAACTGGATCCGCCCCGCCGTCGGCGGGACGTCGCCGGTGATGGCGTTGAACAGCGTCGTCTTGCCGGCGCCGTTCGAACCCAGGATGGCGTATTTCTGGCCGGCGGCCACCGACAGCGAGACCTCGTCGACGGCGCGCAGCGCGCCGAAGGCACGCGTCACGCCGTCGAGCACCAGCGCATCGTTGGACATCATCGATGCGCTGGCGCCCTTGGCGCTGGTCTGGCTGGGGCTGGCCATCGGTCAGGTCACCGCTTGGGTCACGGGCAGGCGGGCGCGTCGCGCGTGCCCATCTGGAACTCTTCCTTCTTCATGCCCAGCATCTGGTCGACGTTGTCGACCTTGCGATGCACCTTGTTGAAGAGGTTGCCTTGCGCGTCCTTGACCACTTCGGTGACGAAGGTGGTGCCGATGGCCTGGCGGTTGGCGTCCAGGCGCACGTCGCCGGTCGGCGTCTTCAGCACCATCTTCGACAAGGCCTCACGGTATTTGGCCTGGCCGCCCGACAAGTCGCCGTTCACCGCCGCCAGGCCGTCCAGCGCCGCCTTCATGTTGACGTAGTAGACATAGGCAAACAGGCTGGGGCTGGGGAAGCCGCCAGCCGAGACCGGGTAGGTCTTCTGGTAGTCGGCGACGAAGGCCTTCCACTCGGCGCCGTCGAAGGAGTCGGCCACCGGGCCGGCCGACATCGTGCCGACCAGCGAGTCACGCCGCTTGCCGCGGTAGTTCAGCACGTCCTGGCTGACGGTGATCGAGCCGCCCATCATCGGCTTGTCGCCGCCGGCCGCTTCGTACTGGTTGAGGAAGTTCACCGCGTCAGCGCCGCCGAGCACGACGAGCAGCGCGTCGACGTCCTTGGGAATGCGCGCGATCACCGACGAGTAGTCCTTGCCGCCCAGCGGCACCCAGGCCTTGAGCGGAACCTTGCCGCCCAGGCGGCAGAACTCGCTCATGAAGCCTTGCACCTGCGAATAAGGGAAAGCGTAGTCCTCGGCGATCACCATCACCCGCTTGTAGCCCTTGTCCATCGCCGCCTGGCCCAGGCCGAACATCCACTGCGCACCTTCGGTGTTGAAGCGGAAGAAGTTCGGGCTCGGGTTGACCAGCGTTGTCGCCTGCGCGCCCGACGAGCCGTTGATGAAGGTCACATTGGGTTGGGTCTTGGAGTAGTCCTTGACGGCAATGCCTTCGCCGCCGGACAGCGGGCCGACCATGATCTCGACCTTGTCCTGCTCGACAAGCTTGCGCGTGGCGTTCACCGCGACGTCGGGCTTGGCGTCGCTGGACGCCTTGATGATCTCGATCTTGCGCCCGGCCACCACGCCGCCGCGCTGCTTGACTGCCAGCTCGGCGCCGCGCATGCCGTCGGCCCCGCCGGCCGCGAAAGGCCCTTCCAGCGTCGCCAGCAAGCCGATCTTCACCGGCTGTCCCTGGGCCCAGGCCGCGCCCGTCAAAGCCATCGCCGCGGCGGCGCCCAGCACCGTTTGCGTCCACAGTCGTCTTGTCTGTTTCATTTGTCGCTCCTTGGTTGGGAAGTCAAGGTCTGCTGCGGTCCCAAGCGCGCACGAAGCCACGCCCACAGGCCGAGCAAACCGTCGGGGGAAAACAGCACGATGGCGAGAAAGACGCCGCCGATCAGCAGGTTGAAGCGTTCGCGGTCGATGAAGTCGATGGCGAAGGTCTGCAGCAGCACGAAGACGATGGCGCCGAGGAAGGCGCCGATCGGGTGGCGCATGCCGCCGAGCACGGCCACCACCAGGATGTTGATGAGCCACGAGGTGCTCACCGACCCGGGCGTGATGAGGCCGTTGTACCAAACCATCAGCACGCCGCCAACGCCCGCCAGCAGGCCGGCCAGCGCATAGGCGGCAACCCGGTGGGCGACGACGTCGAAACCCAGCGCGGCCATGCGCCGCGGGTTGTCGCGCACGCCTTGAAGCGCGATGCCGAAAGGCGTGGCAATGGTCCAGCGGATGAGGAAATAGCCGGCCATCGCGCAGCCCAGCGCCAGGCTGTAGAAGGCCGCCGGCTGGCGCCAGTCGATGCCCAGCACGGTGGGCGGGTAGATTTCGCGCAGGCCCTGGAAACCGTTGAACAAGCTGTAGTTCTGCAGCACCAGGTAGTAAAAGGCGACGCCGATCGCCAGCGTGATCATGATGGTGTAGATGCCTTCGGTGCGCACCGACAGCCAGCCGATCACGGTGGCGGCCAGCACGCTGACCAGCAGCGCCAGCGGCACCGCGGCCCACCAGGGCCAGCCCAGGCTGACGGCCGAGCCGCTGCTGACGCCCAGCAGCGCGACCGAGTAGCCGGCGATGCCGGCCACCGTCATCTGCGCCAGCGAGACCATGCCGCCATAGCCGCCCAGGAAGGTCAGCGACAGCGCGATCAGCCCCAGCACCAGCGACTGGCCGGCGACCTGGAAGGTGAAGAAAGGCGAAGCCACGAAAGGGAAGATCAGCACGAAGGCGAGCACGAAGACGTGGCGCGGCGCCAGCGTGCGCCAGAGGAATTTGAGCCACCCC
>JAUYAJ010000040.1 GCA_030693565.1 Rubrivivax sp. | reverse complement strand
ATCCTGGCTGCCGCCACCCAGGCCGCGGCGACGCTGATGCAGGCCAAGTACGACTACCGCAATCCGGAGGCGCTCAAGCGTCTGGTCGGTGGTGGCGCCAAGCTGTTCCGCTTCCCGAAGGACATGATGAGCGCCGCCTTCAAGGAAGCCATGGCTTTGTACGGCGAACTGTCGGCCACCAACCCGGCCTGGAAGAAGATCTACGAGGACTACTCGGCTTACCGTCGTGACGCGAACCTGTGGTTCCGTTTCACCGAAGCCGGCTTCGACGACTTCATGCAGCAACAGCGCCTGTGATCCTGGCGGTGGTGCCGCTTGCGGCGCCACCGGCTCGATGCCAACAGCAAAAAACCCCGCCTTGGCGGGGTTTTTCTTTGACCGCGCAGCGCGGTCAGCGCCGGCGCCGCGCCAGCGGCTTCACTTCTTCTTGTCGTCGGCTTTCAGCGCGTCGAGCAGGCCGCGCATCGGGTCGTCTTTGACGCCTTCGGTGCTGCCCGCCTTCTCGGCCTCGGCGTCGCGCGAGTCCATGGCCGACCGGCCGGCGTCGCGCATTTCCTGCAGCGCGCTGTCGGCGTCGATCTTCGTGCCTTTGGTGATGTTGCCCGACACCAGCTCGGGATTGAGCACCACGGCGGCCACCATGATGAGCTGCAGCACGATGAAGGCGATCGAGCCTTTGTAGATCTGCGCCGTTGTCACCGCCGGTATCGTCTTGCCGGTGAGGCGGTCCAGGTAGTCGGCTTTGGGCGCCACGCTGCGCAGGTAGAACAGCGCGAAGCCGAACGGCGGCGTCAGGAACGAGGTCTGCAGGTTCATCGCCAGGATGACGCCGAACCAGATCAGGTCGATGCCCATCTTGTCGGCCACCGGCGCCAGGATCGGGATGACGATGAATGCGATTTCGAAGAAGTCGATGAACATGCCGAGCACGAAGACCAGCAGGTTGACGACGATCAGAAAGCCCATCTGCCCGCCGGGCAGTTGCTTGAACAGGTTCTCGACCCAGAAGTGACCGTCGGCGGCGTTGAAGGAGAAGCTGAACACCGTCGAGCCGATCAGGATGAACATGACGAAGGTGGCCAGCTTGGCCGTGCTGTCCAGCGCCTGGCGCAGCAGCTTGAAGCTCAGCTTGCCCCGGCCGATGGCCATGATCAGCGCCCCCAGTGCGCCCATCGCGCCGCCTTCGGTCGGCGTGGCGACGCCGAGGAAGATCGTGCCCAGCACGAGGAAGATCAGCACCAGCGGCGGGATCAGCACGAAGGTCACGCGCTCGGCCAGCCGCGACAGCAAGCCGCCTTTGAGCAAGTGGTTCAGGCCCGACAAGCCCAGCGCCAGGAACGAGGCCACCGTCATCGAGAGGATGAAGATCTCGTCGCCGGCGGCCGGTAGTTCGCGGCCGATCCAGGGGTTGATGACACTCTCGTGGATGCCGCTCCAGGCCCAGCCGGCGGCGGCGCAGATGGCCAGCAGCACGATCAGCGAGACGTGCCCGCTGGCGCCGCTGGATTCGCGGTAGATGCGCGCTTCCAGCGGCAGCGCCGGCACCCATTTCGGCCGCACCAGGGCGACGGCGACGACGAAGGTCAGGTACAGGCCGACCAGCATCAGGCCCGGGATCAGCGCGCCGGCGTACATGTCGCCGACCGAGCGGCCGAGCTGGTCGGCCAGCACGATCAGCACCAGCGAGGGCGGTATCGCCTGCGCCAGCGTGCCCGAGGCGGTGATGGTGCCGGTGGCGATGGTGCGGTTGTAGCCGTTGCGCAGCATGATGGGCAGCGAGATCAGGCCCATCGAGATCACCGCCGCGGCAACGACGCCGGTGGTGGCCGCGAGCAGCGCGCCGACCAGGATGACGGCAATCGCCAGCCCGCCGCGCACCGGACCGAAGACCTGGCCGACGGTCTCCAGCAGGTCTTCGGCCATCCCGGATCGTTCCAGGATGATGCCCATGAAGGTGAAGAAGGGGATCGCCAGCAAGGTGTCGTTCTTCATGATCCCGAACACCCGCAGCGGCAGCGCGCCGAACAGGTTGGTCGGGAACAGGCCGGCTTCCATGCCGATGAAGCCGAACAGCAGCCCTGTGGCGGCCAGGCCAAAGGCCACTGGAATGCCGGTAAGCAGGAAGAACAGCAGCCCGCAAAACATCAACGGGACGAAGTTCTGGGCAATGAAGGCCGTCATCAGCGCGTCCCCTGCGGGTTGTTCTGGCTGGCGGCGGCGAGCTCTTCGGCGAGCTCCTCTTCCGCCGTCTTGTCATGGCCGTAGCTGAAGGGCTCGTCGCGCGCCCCGGTGAGGAAGGCGATGCGTTTGATCAGCTCCGACAAGCCCTGCATCAGCAGGATCGAGAAGCCGACCGGGATCAGCAGGATTGCCGGCCAGCGGATCAGGCCGCCGGCGTTTTCGCTCATCTCGCCCGACACGTAGGCGCGCATGAAGTAAGGCCAGGACAGGTCGATCAGGATCACGCACAGCGGGATCAGGAAGACGGTGATGCCCAGCGCGTCGATGATGGCGTTGGTGCGCTTGCTCACCCGCGAGGCGATGAAGTCGATGCGTACATGGCCGTTGTGCAGGAAGACATAGGCCGCACCGAGCATGAAGACGGCGGCGAACAGGTACCACTGCACTTCCAGGTAGGCGTTCGAGCCGATGTTGAAGGCTTTGCGCATGATGGCGTTGCCGGCGCTGATCAGCACCGCGGCCAGCACCAGCCACATGGACAGCTTGCCTATCCATTCGCTGATCGTGTCGATCAACTTCGAGAGTTTGAGCAGGGCATTCAAGTCGTCGCTCCGGAAAAGTGTCGTCCATGGCGGCGCACCGCATGGACCTTGATGCAAGATTCTAGGCAGTGCGGCCGCTGCTGCCTGCGGGGCTTGCCCGCATGGACGGCGGCGCCGCCAGGGTGGCCGGACTCAGCTGGACTGGGCAGCGACGTAAAGGCGCGTCGAACGCGCGCCCGAGCGACAGAACGCCAGGATGGGGCGCGGCAGCTCGGCGAGCAGCGCGGCGAAGGCGGCAATCTCCTGCGGCGACTGGTAGCCGCCGGCGACCGGCAAGAAGCGGTACTCGAGCCCGGCGGCGCGCGCCGCTGCCTCGATCGCCGCGTGGGTGGGCTGGTCGGGGCCGTGCTCGAAGTCGGGCCGGTTGTTGATGATGCTGCGAAAGCCCGCGCCGGCGGCCTGGGCCATCGCCTCGGGGGTCAGCTGCGGGGCGACGAAGACATCGTCTGCCACCGGGCGCACTGGCAGGTCCTGGTTCATCGGTTCAGCCCGTCAATGCCTGCTTGACCGCAGCCGAGACCAGGGCCATTTCGGCCTGGCCGGCAAAGCGTGCCTTGGCCGCCGCCATCACCCGGCCCATGTCGCCGGGGCCGGCTGCGCGGCCCAGTTCGGTGGCCAGCTCGGCGACGATCGTGCTGACGTCGGCGCCGATCTGCTCGGCCGACAAGCGCTGCGGCAGGTAGGCTTGAAGGACGCCGATCTCGGCCGCTTCCTTGGCCGCCAGGTCGGGGCGACCGCCAGCGCTGAAGGCGCTGACCGAGTCTTTGCGCTGCTTGATCAACTTGTCGACGATGGCGACAACGGCGGCGTCGTCAAGCACGATGCGCTCGTCGACCTCGCGCTGCTTGCAAGCGGCCAGCAGCAGCCGGATCGTCAGCAGCCGGTCGGCGTCGCGGGCGCGCATGGCGGCCTTCATGTCGTCGGTGATGCGGTCTTTCAGGCTCATGGCATGAGATCTCGAAGGTTCGCCAGAAGTGCAAAAGCCCGCGGCGGTGTCCCGCGCGGGCTTCTGGGCATTGCCGCAGTGCTCGTCAGTAGAGCTTCTTGGGCAGCTGCATGCTGCGCACGCGCTTGAAGTGGCGCTTGACGGCCGCAGCCTTCTTGCGCTTGCGCTCGGCAGTGGGCTTCTCGTAGAACTCGCGTGCGCGCAGTTCGGTCAGCAGGCCGATCTTTTCGATGGTGCGCTTGAAGCGACGCAGGGCGACGTCGAACGGCTCGTTCTCTTTGACGCGAATGGTGGTCATGTAGCAGGAATCCCGGTGTGGAAAATACGTCTGGGCGCTCGGTGTCCGGCGCAGGCTTGCCACAGTCGCTGCAGTTGCAGCTGCTGCCGTAGCCCGGATCGACACGCACGTTTGCCAGCAAAGCCGGATATTCTAGCTCGGATCGGCGAGGCTGCCAAATGCCTGCTTCACAAGGCGGCCGCGCATGCTGCGGCGCTGGCCCAGGCCCACTGGAAGTTGTAGCCGCCCAGCCAGCCGGTGACGTCGACGACCTCGCCGATGAAGTGCAGCCCTGGCAGCACCCGGCTGCCCAGGTCGCGCGACTCCAGGTCGCGGGTGTCGACGCCGCCGGCCGTCACTTCGGCCTTGCGCCAGCCCTCGGTGCCCGACGGCTGAACCTGCCACTGCGAAAGGCTGCCGGCCAGCCGCGCCAGATCGCGGTCGCGCGCCTCGGGCATCGGCCGGTCGGCGGCCATGCCCTGCAACTGCAGCCAGGTGTCGGCGAGCCGGCCGGGCAGGTGCAGCGCCAGCTCGTTGCCCAGGTGGCGCTGCGAGCTGCTCTTGGCCTGGCGCAGTGTGTCTGCCAGGCTCGGCGGGGCCAGCGCGATGCGCAGCGCCTGCCCGGCGGCCCAGTAGCTGGAGATCTGCAGCACGGCCGGGCCGCTGAGCCCGCGATGGGTGAAGAGCAGATCTTCGACGAAGTGTCCGCGCGCCTTGCCGCTGCCGGTCTCGATGGCGACTTCGAGCGACAGGCCGGCCAGGTTGGCGAAGGGCAACCAAGCGTCGGCGTCGAAGGTCAGCGGCACCAGCGCCGGCCGTGGCTCGACGATGCGATGGCCGAACTGGCGCGCCAGTCGATAGCCGAAGTCGCTGGCGCCGATCTTCGGGATCGACAGCCCGCCGCTGGCGACGACGACGCGCGCTGCGCTGACCGTGCCGCGCGCGGTGTCGACCTCGAAGCCCGCTGCCGCCTGGCGGACCTGTTGCACGGCGCAGGGCTGCCAGTGCTGCACCGCGCCGGCGCCGCATTCGGCCAGCAGCAGGTTGATCACCTGATCGGCCGAGCCGTCGCAGAACAGCTGGCCGCGGTGCTTTTCGTGGAAAGCGACGCCGTGGCGCTGCAGCAGCGCGATGAAGTCGGCCGGTCGGTAGCGCGCCAGCGCCGAGCGGCAGAACGCCGGGTTGTCGGACAGGAAGTTGGCGGCGCTGACGTCGCGGTTGGTGAAGTTGCAGCGGCCGCCGCCGGAGATGCGGATCTTCTCGGCCACCTTGGCCGCGTGGTCGATGAGCAGGATGCGGCGGCCGCGCTGGCCAGCGACGCCGGCGCAGAAGAGGCCGGCTGCACCGGCACCGATGACGACCGCATCAAAGTGTTCCATGGAGCGGATTATCCGTAGCGCGCGGTGACGACCCCGTCAAGCGAGGAACACCGGTCACATCGGCACTTCGCCGCCGATGTCTTGGGCTTAGCATTGGCTTCAAGTTAGGGGGGAGTTCGGTCACGCGGGGGCTGAAGGCCACCCGGGCGGCCGTCTGTCCACCACGATTGCGGGGGGCTTGCCTTGGCTGTGTGATCTTGCGATGTGGTAAACCCGAGCAACCTGAAGTCCGATGCCGATGTCCGCCGAACTCCTGCCGTCGTTGCCAGCGATCGATGCCTTGCTGGCCCGCATGCTGCCGGCCTTGCTGGCGCAGCATGGCGACATGTTGGCCGTCAAGGACTTGGCGGACGGCCGCTACAGCCATGTCAGCGCGTCGATGGCGGCCTTTCTGGGCCGCCCGGCGAGCGAGGTCGTCGGCCACACCGACGCCGATCTGTTCGACGCCGCGGTGAGCACGGCGCTGCGCGCGGCCGATCAGACGGCGATGGCGCAGACCGAGCCGCTGCGCAGCGAACACCGGCTCGAATGGGCCGGGGCGCGTCACGACTGCAGCGTGCTGCGGCTGGTCAGCCCGGCGGATGGCGAGGGCCCGCGCTGGCTGCTCTGCGTCTGGACCGACGAAGCACCGGCCCAGCAGCGCAGCGCCCAGTTGCGCAGCGCGCTCGAGCAGCTTGAGCAACAGCAGCGCGCCAACGAATTGCTGCGCCGCGAACTGGCCGACCAGGCCTTGCGCGACTCGGCCTCGGGCCTGTACACGCGGGCCCACTTCGAGGATCAGCTGCGCCGCGAGGTCGATTTGTCGACCCGCGAGCACCGCGAGTTCGCCATCGTGCTGATCGAGCTCGACCCGCCGAGCGAGCGCGTGCGTGAATTTGGCACGCCAGCGCAAGCCCGCATCCTGGACGCGATGGGGCGGCTGCTGCGCGGCGGCACGCGGGCGATGGACGCTTCGTGCCGGCTCGACGACAAACGCTTTGCGGTGCTGCTGTCAGGTGTCGGCCTGGCCACCGCCCATTCGCGCATGGAGGGCTTGCGCCGCCAATGCGCGACCCAGATCGTCGTCCTCGACGGTCAGGAGCTCGGTTTCAGCGTCGCCATGGGCGTGGCCAGCTTCCCGCACACCTCGCAGACCCAGGACGAGTTGCTGGCGGCCTGTGACGCCGCGCTGGCCGAAGCTCAGTTGCGCGGCGGCAATCACGTCACGCTGGCGGCGATCCGCTTCGAGCCGGGCTGAGCTCAGCCGCCGTTGCGTGACTTGTAGAGCATGTAGCCGGCCAGGGCGAACAGCAGCACGGCAAACAAACGCTTGAGCATTCGTACATCCGACTTGTGCGCCACCCGCGCACCCAGTGGCGCCGAACTGGCGCTGGCCAGTGAGATCAGCAGCAAGGCCGGCAGGTAGAGGTAGCCGAAGGCGCCGGGCAGCGCCGGTGCCAGCGACCAGCCACCGATGACGTAGCCGGTGGTGTTGGCCAGCGCAATCGGGAAGCCCAGTGCCGCACTGGTGCCGACGGCGCTGCGCAGCGGCACGTTGCACCAGACCATGAAGGGCACGGAGACGAAAGCGCCGCCAGCGCCGACCAGACCCGAGAGCACGCCCGTGACGCCACCGGCAGCGGCCAGCCCGGCCCAGCCGGGCACCTGACGGGTCGGCGCCGGTTTGCGGTCGAGCAGCATCTGCACGGCCGAGAAACCGACGAAGAGGGCGAAGAAGAGGGCCAGCCCTTGGCCGTGGATCAAGGTGAACAAGCCGGCGCCGGCGGCCAGTCCGCCGATGACGATGCCGGGCGCGATGCCGCGCACCAAGTCCCAGCGCACCGCGCCGCGCAGGTGGTGGGCGCGCACGCTGGACAGCGAGCTGAACAGAATCGTCGCCATCGAGGTGGCGATCGCCATCTTCACCGCCATGCCGGGTTCGACGCCGCGCTGCGACAGCACAAAGGTCAGGCAAGGCACCATCATCATGCCGCCGCCCACCCCCAGCAGGCCGGCCAGAAAGCCCGTCACGGTGCCCAGGGCCAGCAGTTCGGCGATGAAAATCAGGTTCAGATCCACGTCGCGCGCGTCAGGCGTCGAGCAAGGCCAGCACGGCCTGCCACTCGGCTTCACTCACCGGGGTGATCGAGAGCCGGTTGCCACGCTGCAGTACCTGCATCGTTGCCAGTTCGGGGCGCTGGCGCATGTCGCGCAGGCTCAGCAGCCGGGTCTTGCGTTCGAGCCTGACGTCGATCTGCAGCCAGCGCGGCTTGGCGGCCGGCGAGGCCGCGTCGTGGTAGGGGCTGGCGGGGTCGAACTGTGTCGTGTCGGGCACTGCCGGGCCGGCGATGTGGGCGATGCCGGCGATGCCCGGCTCGGCGCAGCTGGAGTGATAGAAGAGCACGCCGTCGCCGAACTGCATCTGGTCGCGCATGAAGTTGCGCGCCTGGTAGTTGCGCACGCCGGTCCAGGCCAGCGTCTGCGCTGGGGCCCGTGCGAGGTCATCGATCGAAGCCTCGGCGGGCTCGCTCTTCATCAGCCAGTGGCGTGCCATCGGGGGGTGCTTGTGGGGGTGTCCGCCGTGAACCGTGAACCGCATTCCTGAACCCAAAGGGAAGTTCAGGTGGGCCGGGTCAGCCAAGCTTCGGGTTCATCTGACGCGAGACGCTCACACCAGCGAGGCGATGTTCCCAGCCCTTGCTCATAGAGCATCGGTTCAAGGAAATAATTGGCTCACGCGAACACGACGGACGAAGCCATTCTAGACCTGCTGACAGCGCCAGCGCTTGCGTCCAAAGTCACAACAAATGGCCGTCGTCGCTGAGTGCGGCGTCGATCCGGCGCACCAGGGCGTCGATGTCGGGTTCGGCAGCGCCGGCACCGGCGCCGCCAGCCTTTGGCGCCGGGGCGGGGCGATTCGGCCGCTCGGCCAGCTGGTAGGCCAGGTTCAGCGCCGCCAGCACCGCGATGCGTTCACGCGCCTTGACCTTGCCGCCGTCGCGGATGGCGCTCATCTCGCGGTCGACGCTGGCGACCGCGGTGGTCAGCAAGGCCTCGCCGCCTTCGGGGCAGCCCAGGATGTAGCCCTGGCCCATGATCGTCACTTCGACCTGTTTCACGTGCCCTTGCTCCCCTCGGTGGTGTCGGCCGGCAGCCGCGCCAGCAAGGCGTCGATGCGCGAGCGCGCCGCCGCCAGCCGCGAGCGCAGGCTGTCACGTTCGGCGGTCACGCTGCCGAGTTGCTGCTCAATCAGCGCGCTCGTGCGCTTGAGCTCCTCGTGCCGCAGCACCAGGCGGTCGACACGCTCGGCAAGGTCGGGAAGACGGGACATGGCGGGGGCGCTCCTGCAGGCGATTGTAGGTGCCGCGAGCGGCGCCGGCCTTCAGGCCGGCTGGCGTTTGCCCTGGTCGCAATGCGGGCGCACGCTGCAGCGCCCGCATTGCGGCGTGCGCGCCTGGCAGATGTAGCGGCCGTGCAGGATCAGCCAGTGGTGGGCGTCCACCAGGTAGGCCGGCGGCACGCGCCGCAGCAAGGCCTGCTCGACCGCCAGCGGGTCGCGCCCGGGCGCCAGGCCGGTGCGGTTGCCAAGGCGAAAGATGTGGGTGTCGACGGCCATCACCGGTTCGCCGAATGCGACATTGAGGACGACGTTGGCAGTCTTGCGGCCGACGCCCGGCAGCGCCTGCAGCGCCTCGCGCGAGCGCGGCACCTGGCCGCCATGGCGCTCGACCAGCAGGCGGCTGGTTTCGACGAGGTTGCGGGCCTTGGTGCGGAACAGGC
>JAUYAJ010000038.1 GCA_030693565.1 Rubrivivax sp. | reverse complement strand
GGCCGCACGGTGGAGGCGTTCTCGCAGTTCCGCGTCACCCGCGACTCCGACCTCGAGGTTGACGCCGACAACGTCACCAACCTGCGCCAGGCGCTGCGCACCGGCTTGTCGACGCGTCACTTCGGCCTGGCAATCCGGCTTGAGGTGGTGAGCAGCTGCCCGCTCGAACTCAGCAACCTGCTGCTCGAACAGTTCAAGCTGCCCGAGCTGGCGCTGTACCGCGTCAACGGCCCGGTCAACCTGGTGCGGCTGAACCAGCTGATTGCCCAGGCCGACGCCAACCGGCTGCGTTTCCCGCCCTTCGAGCCGCAGTGGCCGCGCAAGCGGCTGACGCGCAGCGCCTCGATCTTCGAGCGGCTGCGCCGCGGCGACCTGCTGCTGCACCACCCGTTCGAGAGCTTCGAGCCAGTGGTGCAGTTCCTGCGCGAAGCGGTGCAAGACCCGGCCGTGCTGGCGATCAAGCAGACCATCTACCGCACCGGCGCGCAGTCGGTGCTGATGGACTTGCTGATCGAGGCGGCGCGCCGCGGCAAGGAAGTGATGGTCGTCGTCGAGCTGAAGGCGCGCTTCGACGAAGAAGCCAACATCAACTGGGCCGAGCGGCTCGAAGCGGTGGGCGCGCAAGTGGTCTACGGCATCGTCGGCCTGAAGACGCATGCCAAGCTGATCCTGGTGACGCGCCGCGAGGCCGCGGCCGGTTCGCCGCCGGGCACGACCGAGCTGCGCCGCTATCTGCACCTGTCGACCGGCAACTACAACCCGAAGACGGCGCGGCTGTACACCGACATGGGCACGCTGACCGCCGACCCGGCGCTGACCGCCGACGCCGACGCACTGTTCCAGCAACTCGCCAGCCAGGCCCGGATGCACGCGCCGCATCGGCTGCTGACAGCGCCCTTCGTGCTGCACCGCCGCACGCTGCAGCACATCCGCCAGGTGGCAGCGGCGGCGCGGGCCGGCGCGCCGGCGCGCATCGTCGCCAAGGTCAATGCCTTGACCGACCCGGCGCTGATCGCCGCCCTGGTCGACGCCAGCCGGGCCGGCGCCCGCATCGACCTCATCGTTCGCGGCGCCTGCATGCTGGCGCCCGGCGTGCCTGGCGTCAGCGACAACATCCGCGTGCGCTCGATCGTCGGCCGCTTCCTCGAGCACACCCGGATCGCCTACTTTTGCTGGGGCCCGGGCGCCGACGACGAGGCGGTCTACCTGAGCAGCGCCGACTGGATGAGCCGCAACATGTTCGGCCGCATCGAGATTGCCTGGCCAGTGCGCGACCCGCTGTTGCGCCAGCGCATCATCGACGAAGGGCTGGTGCCCTATCTGCACGACGAAAGCGACGCCTGGACGCTGGACGGCCAAGGCCGCTACCAGCGCGTCTGCGACACCGGGGTCAGCGCCCAACAGGCCTTGATGCAGCGCTACAGCTGAGCGGCGCGGTGGGCCCGGGCGGCCGGGGCCAGCCGTTCACATTCGGCGTTGCGTCACGACTTGGGGGCTCGGGCGCGGGAACGAGTGCGGCACAAGGTCCGGCCGGCCCATAATCGACGTGTTCTCCCATGGAGGACGCCTGCAACAAGACCAAAGGCAGATGCCAGGCTCTCTGATCACCGACATCGAAACCCAGCGCGAACTGCTCAGCATTGCGCTGCGCAATGCCGCCCGCAGCGTGGCGCTGCAGCTGGTCGCCATCGCGTTTGTGGCCTATGTGGGCTGGGAGGCTGGTGCGCATCTGGCCGCGCTGGCCACCGGCCTCATCGGCACTGGCGCGGGCCTGTGGCGCTGGTGGGCCTCGCGACGCTTCCTCGCCCTGCCCCGCCTCGACGACACCGAACTCGCGGCCGCCACACGCATGCTGGAGGTCAACTCAGCGCTGGCAGGCGTCGCCTGGGTGATTTCCACCTTCTTCATCTACCCGGCACTGGCCGGCACGACGGCGACGGCGTATGTCGTCATCATCACCGGTTCACTGGCGGTGGCGGCGCTGTTCATGTCGCTGGCGGGCAGGGCCTTCATCATCTTGCTGACGCTCCAACTCGGCGCCATGACCCTGGTCAGCCTGTTCAGCGCGACAGCCAGTTCGATGCCGCTGGCCATCCTGGCAGTGACCTTCGGCTTGACCCTGATACCTGCGGCCAAGGAGTTCCGCGACACCACGGCGCGCTCCATCCAGCATGGCTTCGAGGCCGTGGCTGCCAACGCCGCCTTGCAAGTGGCGCTGGAAGCCGCCGAGGCGGCAAACATCGCCAAGTCGCAGTTCCTGGCCACCATGAGCCACGAGATCCGCACACCGATGAACGGCGTGCTCGGGGCGCTGGACTTGCTGCGCCGCTCGCGGCTGGAGCCTCAGCAGCGGCGGCTGGTGCGCACCGCGGCGTCGTCGGGCGAGTCGCTGATGACGATCCTCAACGACGTCCTCGACCACTCGAAGATCGAGGCTGGCAAGCTGGTGCTGGCGTCGGCGCCGATGTCGCTGCAGGCGCTGGCCGGCTCGGCAGTCGCCTTGCTGCGCAGCAATGCCGAGAACGCCGGGCTGCTGTTGACGCTGAACATCGACGACAAGACCCCTGACCATGTGCTGGGCGATGCCCAGCGCATCAAGCAGGTGCTGCTGAACCTGCTGGGCAATGCCCTCAAGTTCACCGAACGCGGTGGTGTCACCCTCAGCCTGCGGCCAGCGCCGGCTGCCGACGGTCGGCTCGGCGTTTGCTTTGAGGTTCGCGACACCGGCATCGGCATTCCAGCCAGCGAACAGGAAGCCGTGTTCGACGCCTTCCACCAGATTGACGGCCCGACGGCGCCGCGCCGCCCCGGCACCGGCCTGGGCTTGCCGATCAGCCAGCGCATCGTGACCGCCATGGGCAGCCGCATCGAGCTGCAAAGCCAGGTCGGCGAAGGCTCGCGCTTCAGCTTCGTGCTCGAACTCGACGCCGACCCGGCGCCAGCGCCGGCTCCGGCACCTGACTCCTCGTTCGGCTACCTCGATGAAGCAACGCCGCTGAGCGGACGCGTGCTGGTGGTCGAAGACAACGAGGTCAACCGCATGATCGCCGTCGAGATGCTCAGCGCAATGGGCGTCGAGGTGCTGGAGGCTCAGCATGGCGGCGAGGCGCTCGAGCAGATCGAACGCGAGGCCGTCGACATGGTGCTGATGGACGTGCAGATGCCGGTGATGAACGGCTACCTGGCGACACAGAAGATCCGCGAGCGTGAGGCCCGGCTCGGGCTGACCCGCACACCGATCGTCGCCTTGACCGCCAACGCCTTCGACGAGGACGCCGCTTACGCGCTGGCGGTGGGCATGGACGCCCACCTGGCCAAGCCTTACACCCAGAGTCAGCTGCGCGGCGTGCTCGTCACCTGGCTCTGACGGCAGGCTGCATCACCGCGGCTCAAGCGCCGGCGGCCAGGATCCGCGGTATCGACGGCTGCTCCATCCGCCATGCTTCTTCGAGTTCCATGCGCTTGAGTTCCTCGACCGCGCCTTCGTCGCCGCCGCCGGCCTTGCGCGCCTGGGCGCGCGCCAGCCGCTCCATCAGCCGCAGATCACGATCGGTCAGCTTGAGCGCCGCGTCTGCCCACTGGTCAACGATCGCCAGCAGGGAGGCGTACTCGATGGGCGCCGCCAAGCGCCGCGCCTCGAGCGCCGCCAGCGTGCCACGCAAGCGCGGGTCGACCGCGCGCACGACCTGGTCCAGCGCCGCCTCACCATCGCCATCGCTGACCACCAGGTCGATCAGGCCGCGCTGACGCAGTTCCTCGGCCGCATACAGCCGACCTGACAACACCATGTCGCTGGCCACGGCGTAGCCGGCCTTGCGGATGGCGAAGTTCCAGGCCCCCATGCCGGGAAAGAGGTTGAACAAGACCTCGGGAAAACCGGCCTGCGC
>JAUYAJ010000005.1 GCA_030693565.1 Rubrivivax sp. | reverse complement strand
ATTCGCCGCGCGCCAGCCGCGCCAGCACCCGCCAGGCTTGGCGGCGCGGCGCGCTGGGCAAGGCGCTGGCCGCACCCGCTTGTTCCAGCAAAGGCCTGGCCTTGCCCCAGAGCTGGCGCTCGGCATAGGCAATGCCCACGGCAGCAAGGATGGCCGGCTCATGACTGAAGGACTTGGCCGCGCCTTCAAGCCGTGCCAACCAGTCGTTGCCCAGGCCCGGCGTCGCCGCCATCAGCGCCAGCGCGACCTGCTGGCGCTGGTCGCGGTCGAGATCGGTCAGGCGGTCCCAGAACGGCCGCAGCCACTGCCGACCTTCTTCGTGCGCGTCATGGAGTGCCGCGCGCAAGGCAGCGCGCGCCGCCACATGGGGATCGCGCCGATCGCTGTCGTCGAGCTGGGTCCAGAGCCGGCGCAACTGCTCGATGTCGCGGCTGCCGTCCAGCACCTCGGCCGCCAGCGAGCGCAGCAGGCTGCGCGCCGCGTCCGCCGAAAAGGCCTGGTGATTGGCCAGCATGCGCGCGGTGTGCAGGGCGTCGAGCGGCTGGCGGGCCATGCGCGCGGCCTGCAGCTTGAGCCGCAAGGCCTGCGTGCGCCGGGCCACGCCGGGCGGCAGTTCGGCGAGCAGCCGCAATGCCTGTTCGGCGTCGCGATCGTCCAGTGCCCACTCAGCGGCCAGCAAACGCGCGCCGTCGTCGCCGCCGAGCCCGCGGCTCAGCAACGACTGCATCAGTGCGTCGCGCTGCGTGCGGTCCTGCAGCCGGTGCAGGCTGCCAGCCGCCAGCACATGGGCCAGGACGGTGAACTCGGCGTCGCCACGCAAATCGTCCGAACCCTGCTGCAAGTCGAGCGCACGCCGGGCGGCTTTGTGGGCGCGGCTGTAGCGGGCGCTGAAGTACTCGGACTGGGCCTCACGCAGCGCCGCCTGGGCGCCGCGCTCGCGCCGCAGCGCCCGCCATTGGCTGGCGCGCTGCGGCAGCGTCAGCATGCTGTTGAGCGCCTGCACCGCCACCATCACGGCGACGCAAGTGCCCACCAGCAGCAACACGAACAGGTTCAGCGAGAGGTCGACACGCCAGCCGCTCCAGTACAGCGTCACCAGGCCGTCGTTGCTGCCCAGCGTGGTGGCCGCGACGACGGCGGCGACGAACAGCAGGATCAGCCAGACGATGCCGCGCATGCTGCGATGTCCGCGCCGGCCCTAGCGCCCGGCCGACGCGGTGGCGATGGCCGCCAGCGTGGCGTCGGGCCAGGGCACGCTGACCAGCCGGGCCTGCTTGCTGACCAGGCGCACCAGGTCCGACGTCGTCTGCACGCGGCGCGACTGGCGGTCGAAGTAGCGGTCAAGCGCCGACTGGGCGTCGCGCAGGTCGGATTGCGCGATGTCGAACTGCCGGCTCAGCAGCGCCAGCCGGGCGTTGAGCAGGCGCAGCTTGACGTTCTCGCGCAGGAAATAGGCTTGCTCTGGCGCCACCAGCATGGCTTCGGGCTGGTCGATGCGGTTGACGCGCACCAGCGAGCGCACCTCCTGCCACAGATGGCCGGCGAAGTCGCGCCACGGCCCTGACCACTGCGGCAACCAGCCCGGCGCCGCCTGGGCCGCGCTGGCAGCGGCCGCCGCCGATGCCGCTTTGGCCGGCGCCGCCGCCGCGCGCGCCGCGGCCTTGGTTTCGGGCGCCGACAGCAGCGGCAGGTCGTCGATCTGCCGGATGGCTTCGTCGATGCGGATCGCCAGCACCGACAAGTCGGCGACGCCGGCGGCGCGCGTGCGCTCCAGGTCTTTGCCGACGGCGCGGCGCACTTGCTCCAGGCGCGGCTGGTTGTAGCGCGCCAGCCGCTCGTCGGCTTGGCGCAGCGCCGCCACCAGCGGCTCGGCGCTGCCGGTGATGGCGGTTTGCTGCAGCGCCACGCGCAACGCAGCGTCGACGTCGGCGAGCACGTTCTCGTCGCGCGAACGCGCCAGCGACTGGATCAGCTCTTCGAGCTGGCTGCGCTGCACCACCGATTCGGTCACGCGGGCGTCCAGCAAGGCCAGGCGCGCCGCCGACTCACGGGCGACTTCGTCGGCCTGGCGCGCCAGCATGCGCGCTTCGCTGGCCACGCTGCCACTGTCTTGCTGGCGCTTGACGAGTTCGTGTTCGAGCGCCTTGACACGTTGCTGGGTGTTCCAGGCCAGCAGCAAGGCCGCAGCCAGCAACGCGGCCATCACGGCGCCGCCCAGCGCCAGCCAGCGGCCCGATGACGGCGCCGCCGGCGTGGCAGCGGGGGCGGCCGGCGCGGCGGCAGAAGGGGTGACAGGCGAGTCGCTCACGGGTGCGGCCATTGTATCGACCGCACCTTCGCCGCCACCGCCACCGGTCGCGGTGCCACCGCCTCGACATGGCCGAAGCCGGCCGCCAGCGCGGCCTGGACGATGCGCGGGTGCGACGCGAGCGCGGCCGACGCTGCCCAGTCGGCACCCGGCGCCAGCGCTTTCAGGTGGTCCAGCGCCTCGCTGCTGCTGAACAGCCACAGGTGTTGCGCCGGCGCCGCCAGCGCCTGGTCCAGCAGCGCGCGGCCGCCGGCGTCCAGCGTCGGCGTCAGGCGCTGGTAGGCGGCCACGAAGTGCACGCGCGCGCCGCGCTGGCGCAGCGTGTCGCCCAGCCAGTCGCGGCCTTGCTCGCCGCGCACGACCAGCACGTCGGCACCAGCCCAGTCGCGCCCGGACAGCTGCTGCCACAGCGCTTCGGAGTCGAAACGCGGTGCGTCGTCGGGCGGCGCCACCTGGCAAGCCAGGGGCACACCCGCCGCGCACAGCGCCGCTGTCGTCCCCGGCCCGGTGGCGCCCGCCAGCACACCCGCAGGCCAACTCGCCACCGGCGGGCGATGGCTGAAGAATTGCTCGACCGCGTTGGCGCTGACGAACATCACCAGCCGGTAGTCGGCCAGGCCAGCCCAGGCCGCCGCCACCGGCGCCGCATCGAGCACCGGGGCAATGCCGATCAGCGGCAAGGCCTCGGCGTCCAGGCCCAGTTCGCGCAGCGCCGCCGCCCAAGGCGCGGCCTGCGCCGCCGGACGGGTGACGATCAGCCGCATCGGCTCACGGAAGGTAGCTGGAAGCGCCCAGCGCGCGCAATGCGGCG
>JAUYAJ010000737.1 GCA_030693565.1 Rubrivivax sp. | reverse complement strand
CCAAGGTCTCGACGCCTTCGGCCACCACCGTCAGGCCCAGCGCCTTGCCCATGGCGATGATGGCGGTGGTGATGGCGCAATCCTCGGCGTCCTGCGGGATGTCGCGGATGAAGGAGCGGTCGATCTTCAAGGTGTCGATCGGGAAACGCTTGAGCTGCCCCAGCGACGAGTAGCCGGTGCCGAAGTCGTCGATCGCGATGCGCACACCCTTGGTGCGAATCGCCTGCAATTGCCGCGCAGCGCGGTCGAGGTTGCCCATCACCGTGCTCTCGGTGATCTCCAGTTCCAGCCACTGCGGCGCCATGCCGCTGTCGCGCAGCGCCGCGTCCAGGTCGTCCAGCAGGCCTTCGTCGGCGAACTGGCGCGGCGACAGGTTGACCGCCATGCCCACCGCGGGCAGCCCGGCGCGCTGCCAGGCCATGTTCTGCGCGCAGGCGCTGCGGATCACCCAGCGGCCGATGTCGACGATGAGCCCGGTTTCCTCGGCCAGCGGGATGAATTGCGCCGGCGACACCGAGCCCAGCTCCGGGTGCTGCCAGCGCAGCAAGGCCTCGACGCCGACGATGGCGCTCGATGTCAGGTCGAGCTTGGGCTGGTAGTGCAGCGACAACTCGCCGCGCTCAAGTGCCTGGCGCAGCGCCGCCTCCAGGCTCAGGCGCTCGAGCGAGCGAGCACGCACAGCGGCCGAGTAGAACTGGAAGTTGTTCTTGCCTTCTTCCTTGGCCAGGTACATGGCGAAGTCGGCGTTCTTCATCAGCGTCGGCTCGTCAGGGGCGTCGGCCGGGAACATGCTGATGCCGATGCTCGCCGTCACCTGGCAAGGTTGACCATGCAGCACCAGCGGCGCCATCAGCGCCGCCAGCAGTTTGCGCGCGACGGCGGCCACCTGCTCCTGGGCGGTGACGTCCTGGATGAGAACGACGAACTCGTCGCCGCCGAGCCGCGCGACGACGTCGCTGGCGCGCAGCCGGTCCTTGATGCGCAGCGACATCTCGGTCAGCAAGCTGTCGCCGGCGGCGTGGCCCAGGGTGTCGTTGATGACCTTGAAACGGTCCAGATCGATGAAGAGCACGGCGAACTCGCGGGCGTGGCGCCGCGCCGACTCGATCGCCATGTTCAGCACCTGGCTGAACATCACACGGTTGGGCAATTGCGTCAGGCCGTCGTGGGTGGCCAGGTATTCGATGCGCTGCGCCGCGCGCTGCTGCTCGGCGGCGCGCTCGAAGTTGTCGAGCGCGAACGACACATTGGCCGTCATGCGCTCGAGCAAGGCGAGGATCTCGTCGTCGAAGGCGTTGACCGCGTCGGCATAGATCAACAGCGCGCCGATGCTGCGGCCGCCGCGGATCAGCGGCAACGCCGCGGCAGCGCGGCTGCCGATCTGCTGCGCGATCGAGTGCCAGGGCGCGGTGCGCTCGTCGTTCAGGTAGTCGTTGCTGACGCTGGGCCGCTGGTCGCGAAAGGCGATCCCGGCCAGGCCCCGCCCTTGCGCCACGGTGGCGTCGAACGAGACCTTGGCCTGGACCAGGCGTTCGGCTGCCCGCCCCGCTCCGCCCATCGCACGCGCCCAGGTCGAGCCGGGTTCGTCGATGAAGATCGAGATGGTCGAGAAGCGCCCGCCGTGCACGGCGGCGTCGCAGACCCGCTGGCACAGGTCGGCGGGCGACTGCGCATGCAGGATGGCGTCGTTGGTCTCGCTGAGGGCGGCAAACATCCGCGCCAGCCGCAGGCTGGACAGCTCGGCGCTCTTGCGCTGCAGGAACTGGCCGATCTGGCTGCCGATCATGTGCATGGCCTGCAGCAGCTGGGCGTCGGGCTCGCGGATGGCCTGGCTGTGGAACATCAGCACACCGATCGTCACCCCTTCCGAGCCCACCGCCACGGCGAAGGCGCCGTGCATGCCGGTGTCGCGCGCCAGCGTGCCGCGCGCCGCCCGCGGGTCGGTGCTGATGTCCGCCACCCACAGTGGCTGACCCGATTGCCAGACCCTGCCAACGACGCCCAGGCCGGGCTGGTAAAGCATGGTGCGCGATGCTTCGATGTAGCGCTCGATGTTCGGGTCGGGCAAGTGCCAGACCTCACCCAGCCGCAACACGCCGGCGGCTTCGTCGACACGCAGGTAGCGGCCACAAGCCCAGCCCTCGGCACCGCAGATGCTGGCCAGCGCCTGCTTCAATGCCTCGGCCACGCTGCGGGCTTCGTTGAGGGCGCGGTTCACCGCATGCTCGAGCACGCGCAACTGGTCGGCACGCTGGCGCTCGGAGATGTCGACGCCAACGCCGCGATAGCCGCAGAAATGTCCCTGGGCGTCGAACTGAGGCTCGCCGCTGATGCTCATGTGGTGCAGCTTGCCGCCCGGCAGTTGTCGCCACATGACGAGGTCGCGAAAGGCCTGGTGCGCCAGCAGCATCTGGCGGTGCGCTGGCCAGCCGCCTTCAACCTCGGTGCCGAGCTCGGCGTCGGTGCGCCCGAGTTCGAGCGCAAAGGCGGCGTTGTCACCACTGACATGGCGGCCTTCAAGCCGGCTGTAGCGGCCGTCGGCGCCCTGTTCCCAGAACCAGTCCGACGACAGCTGACTGAGGCTGCGCAGACGGCCTTCGCTTTCACGCAGCGCCGCTTCGGCCTGGCGCTGCAGCGTGATGTCGCTGATGGTCGACACCAGGCCATAGAAGTCGGTCTCGCCCTGGCGGCGCAGGAAGCCGGTGTTGACCGACAGCCAGGTGATGGCACCGCCGCCGCGTTCGATGCCGATGATCTTGCCGCTGATCGCCACCCCGCCAATGACCGTCAGCTGGGTCGGGCGATCGGCTGGCTGCAAGGGCGCGCCACTTTCATGGACGCAGGGCAGCAAGGAGGTGAAGCCGCCGGCGCCGATCAGTTCGACCATCGGCAGGCCGATGATGCGTTCGGCGACCGCGTTGCCGGCCACCACCTTGAGCGCGCGGTCGTAGACCAGGATGCCTTCGTTGGCTGAATCGACGACGGCGCGAAAGCGCTCTTCGCTGTCGCGCAAGACGTCCTGGGACTGCATGCGCTGGACGAGCTGGCCGATCTGGCCGCCGATGGCGCCGATGGCCTGGATCAGCCGCGGCTCGGGCGCGCGCACCTCGCGGCTGTTGAACACCAGGGCGCCGATGGGCTTGCCGTCGGCGACGAGCGGAAAGACGAAGGCGCCGCGGATGGCCGCGTCGGCGGCGCGAGCCTTGCGTGCGGCGCGCGGCTCCTGCGAGATGTCGGCCGTCCACAGCGGCTCGCCCGACTGCCAGACGGCACCGACCAGGCCGACGCCGGGTGCGTAGGTGATCTCGCGGGAGCGCTCGACGTAACCCTGGATCGCGGCGTCGGCCACGCCCCAGCAGGCGCCCAGGCGCAGCAACCCGGCCTCGGGATCCCAGAAGAAGTAGCGGCCGCATTCCCAGCGTTCGGTCTCGCAGACGGCGCGAATCGCCGCCTCGAGCGCGCCGGCGGCGCTGTTCGACTGCGCCAGGGAGCGGTTGACCAAGTGCTCCAGGCGCAACAAGTCTTCGGCGCGCTTGGTGTCGGTGATGTCGCTGGCGATGCCGCGGTAGCCCACCAGCGCGCCGTCGGCGTCATGAATGGGCTGGCCGCTGCAGCGGATGTGGCGGCGTTCGCCGCGGCCGTTCGGTCGCGTGAAGATCAGGCCCTGAAATGCCTGCCCGCCTTGCTGCAGCGCGCGCTGCCGGTCCCAGCCGCCCTCGCAGGCCGTGCTCGCCGGCCCGGCCCAGAGTTCGCCGCCCAGCCAGTCGGCGGTGTCGAAGCCGGCCGCGGCCAGGTTGCCGCCGGTGATCAAGGTGAAGCGCAGCGCCGCATCCTGCTCCCAGTAAGCGTCAGCGGACAAGGCGACCAGGCTGTCGAAGCGGGCGTCGCCGGCGCGCGACGGCGCGGCAGCCGCCGCCGCAACCGCCACGGTCATGGCGTCGGCTTCCCCGCACTGAGCAACCTCTGCTTTGACGACAGCCACGCGATCTCCAGAGCGCGCAAGCCGGAGCCTTCCAGCAACAGCGCATGAAGGCAATATCGGCGCGCCAGCCCGCAGGTTGAGGCTGCCAACCCGTGAACGAATCGGTCAATCGACGATGGTCTGCGACTGTTCGCGCAAGTATTGCGGCAGGTACCAGAACGATCCGATCGCCTTGCCGGTGTTGCCGCTGCCCTTCCAGCCGCCGAAAGGCTGGTAGCCCGGCCAGGCGCCGGTGGTCGCGCCCTGTGGCCGGTTGACATAGGTGACACCGGCCTCGATGCGGGACAGAAAGGTCTCGATCTCGTCGCTGCCGCCGTAGAAGCCGGCCGTCAAGCCGTAGGGGCTGGCGTTGGCACGCGCCAGCGCCTGGTCGAGCGAGTCGACCTCGTCCACCAGCACCAGCGGCAGAAAGAGCTCGTCGCGCCACAGTGCGTGGCCATGATCGATCGCCGCTACCGTCGGGGCGACGAAGTGGCCGCCGGCCAGATCCCCGGTGCCCAGCACCTGGCCGCCAGCGTCGATGCGCCCCAGGCGCGACAGCTCGTCGACTGCGCCGCGGTAGCGGTTGACGGCGGCCGCGTTGATCACCGGCCCCATCCAGAAGCGGGCATCGGTGGGGTCGCCGACGGCGATCGCCTGCGTCGCCGCCACCAGGCGCTGGCGCAGCGCCGCCGCCACCGGCCGCTCGACGTAGACCCGCGAGCAGGCCGAGCACTTCTGGCCCTGCAGGCCGAAGGCCGAACGCACGATGCCGGTGGCGGCGCGGTCGAGGTCGGCATGGCGAGTGACGATGGCAGCGTTCTTGCCACCCATCTCGGCGATCAGCGGCCGCGGCCGGTCGCCGGCCGCGAAGCGCCGCAGCAAGTCCATGCCCACGGCATGCGAGCCGGTGAAGGTGGCGCCGGCCAGCGCTGGCTGCTGCATCAAGGCCGCGCCCACCTCGGCGCCGGCGCCGCTGAGCAGGTTGAGCACGCCCGGCGGCAGCCCCGCGGCCAGGAAGATGTCGAGCAGCGCGCGGCCACTCTAGGCGGTGTCGCTGGCGACCTTGAAGACCACCGTGTTGCCGGCCACCAGTGCCGCCGCAATCGGGCCACCGGCCAGCGCCTGCGGGAAGTTGAACGGCGCCACCACGGCCCAGACGCCATAAGGCTTGAGCCGCGTGCGGTTGCGGCTGACATGGCTGGTCAACGGGTCGTTCGGCAGCACGCGGTCAAAACCCGCGTGTTCGTCCATCTGGTCGCAGTACCAGCGGATCAGGTCGGCGGTTTCCTGCGCCTCACCCAAGGCCTCCATGCGGTTCTTGCCGACTTCCAGCGCCAGCGCCGCCGCCAGCTCGAAGACTTGCTCGTCGATCAAGCTGGCGGCGCGGCGCAACAGCCGGCACCGTTCGCCATAGGGCGTTGCGGCCCAGCCCGGCCCGGCTTGCGCCGCCGCCGCCACCGCGGCGGCCGCGTCGGCAGCGGTTCCAAGCGGGAAGCGCCCGAGCAGCCAGTCGCGCTGAATCGGTGAGCGCTGCTGGGCCCATTGCTCGGCGCCCCGATCCTGGCCACCGACCGACATCGGCAACTCGGCGCCGCGACGCCGGTGGGCACGCGCCAGCGACACCTCGAAGCGCTGGTGCAGATCGGCCGGCGGGTCGAACATCGTGGCGTAGGTGAGGCGAAACGGAGCGGGCGGGTTCGTCATGGCGGGATCTTGCCGGCTTCACAGCCGGCGATCAAGCGTCGTGCCGGCGCCCGCCCCCCTTGGTCGGCACTGGCAGCGCGGCCCTGCCAGGCGTAGATTGAACGCCGCCAGCGCCGCCGGGACCCCGGCGCGCGATGGCAGTGACCCAGGAGTTGCCATGATGTCCATTGACGCCCGGTTCGCAGTGGTCTGCGTCGCCGCAGCGGCGCTGCTGTCGCCGCCCGTGATGGCCACGCCGCCGGCCAACGCGCCGCCCGGCACCATCTGCGTCACCCCGGCAGGCTGGTGCCATGCCGTCAAGCCGGGCCCCCCCGGCGCACCCTGCGCCTGCCAGGGGCCTAACGGCTGGGTCCAGGGCCGGCTGCGCTGAGCCACCGCGACCGTGAAGCCCTCGACCATCGACACCGCGCTGCAAGAAGCCAGGTTACTGGCGATCTATGCATCGCGCCACGCGTCGCTGCCACCCAACAGCCGCATCTTCGAGGCCCTGGACAGCGCCGAGCAGGCGCGTGCGCGCGGTGAGACGCCGGCGATGGCGCCGCTGATGGCCGAGGTGCAGAAGGTCTCGCGGGCAGCGCAGATGCCACTGCATCAACTGATTCGCCGCAGCACCGTCATGGGTCGGCTGAGCCGCCACGCCGCCCGCGCCACGCCCTACCTGGTCGGCTTCATGACGCTGCTGCTGACCCTTTACCTGGCCTTCCAGAGTTCCGAGCTCCACAAAGCCGATCTGGCCTTGCGCGAATACCAGGACTTGCAGGGCGAGCGCCTGCAGGAGAAGCTTTACCAGGCCTGGAAGCTGCATCACTACGAGCGTGTGCTCACGGTCAAGGGCCCGCCGCTGACCCAGCTCGACAGTTACCAGCAACTGGTCAGCGACGCCAAACGCCTGTACGAGAAGCGCTCGGCGGTCCAGGACTTGCTGCTCGACTCGGCCGTCATCCGCTACCTGCCGCAGCTCACCGACGACGCCAGCGCCGCCGAGTTCAGCGCCGTGCCCACCCCGCCGATGACTGCCTCGGCGCCGCCTCGCGAGGGCCAAGGCAACGGCGAACTCGGCGCTGCGGCGCTGAACTGCCCGGCCGCGCCGGGCGTTGCCACGCCGGTGCTGGTCGGCCGCGCTGCGCCCAACGGCGCTCGCGCCGGGCTCGAGAACCTGCAGGCCAGCATGGCCTGCTTTGTGCAATCGCTCAGCATCGAGCGCGACCACAGCTATCCGATGGTGTCGATGGTCTACGCCACCCGCAACAAGGTCAGCCTGCTGGTGTCGTGGCTGCTGCCCGGGCTCTACGGCTTGCTGGGCGCCTGCGTCTTCCTGCTGCGCGACCTGCTGCACGGCAACGGTGTCTCCAGAACGCAGGGCGACGCGCGCATCGTCGACCTGCTGTCGCTGCTGCTGCGGGTGGCGCTGGGCGGGCTGGCCGGCATCATCATCGGCTGGTTCTGGGTGCCCAGCGCGGCGTCGCCGATCTCGACCGCCATCCCGGTGTCGTCGCTGTCCTTCGGCATCGCCTTCCTCGCCGGCTACAGCATCGACAGCTTGTTCTCGCTGCTCGACCGCCTGATCCGCAACTTCCGCCAGGGCGACGACGCCAAAGGCGCCTCCAAGGCTTGAGGAAAGGGTCAGGAAACGCTCAGCTCTTGTCGCGCAGTTCGCGGCGCAGGATCTTGCCGACCGCGGTCTTGGGCAGCTCGCTGCGGAACTCGATCACTTTGGGCCGCTTGTAGCCGGTCAGGTTGGCTTCGCAGAAAGCACGGATGTCGGCCTCGCCGAGCGCCGGATCGCGGCGCACGACGACCACCTTCACGGCCTCGCCGGCCTTGGCGTCGGGCACACCGACGGCGCCGCATTCGAGCACGCCGGGCATCTGGGTGATGACGTCCTCGACCTCGTTCGGGTAGACGTTGAAGCCACTGACCAGGATCATGTCCTTCTTGCGGTCGACGATCTTGAAGTAGCCGCGCTGGTCGACGGTGCCGACATCGCCGGTGCGCATGAAGCCGTCGGCGGTCATCACGCGGGCGGTCTCGTCGGGGCGCTGCCAGTAGCCGGCCATCACCTGCGGGCCGCGGATGGCGATCTCGCCCGGCGTGCCCATGGGCACCTCGTTGCCATCGTCGTCAAGCAGCGCCAGTTCGGTGCCCGGCATCGGCAGCCCGATGTTGCCGCTGTAAGCCGTGCCGTCGATCGGGTTGCAGGTCACCGACGGGCTGGTTTCCGACAAGCCGTAGCCTTCGACGATCGGGCAGCCGGTCTTCTCCAGCCAGAGCCGCGCGGTGGCGCTTTGCACCGCCATGCCGCCGCCGACGCTGATCTTCAGATGGCTCCAGTCGACCTTGTCGGCATCCGGGTGGTTGGCCAGCGCGGCGAACAAGGTGTTGACCGCCGGCAGGCTGTGAAAGCGCTGGGTCGACAAGGTCTTGAGCATCGCCGGCAGGTCGCGCGGATTGGCGATCAGCAGGCTGCAGCCGCCCATGTGCAGGCCTAGCATCATGTTCGTGTTGAAGCCGAAGATGTGATACAGCGGCAGCGCGCAGACAGTGACGATTTGCTCGCCCGGCGGGATCTTCTTCAGCGCCGGCTGGTACCAGGCCTGAGCCTGCAGCAGGTTGGCCACCAGGTTGCGATGCAGCAGCACCGCGCCCTTGCTGACGCCAGTGGTGCCGCCGGTGTATTGCAGCACCGCGATGTCGTCGGCGCCCAGCTTGGGCTCGGTATAGGTCTTGCGCGCGCCCAGCGCCAGCGCGTCCTTGAAGCGCATCGCGCCCGGCATCTCAAAGGCCGGCACCATGGCCTTCACGTTGCGCACGACGTGGTTGACGATCGCGCCTTTGACCCAGCCCAGCAAGTCGCCCATCGCGGCCAGCACGACATGCTGGATCGGCACCGCCGCCTTCACCTTCTGCAGCGTGGCGGCGAAGTTCTCCAGGATCACGATCGCCTTCGCGCCCGAATCCTTGAGCTGGTGTTCTAGTTCGCGCGGCGTGTACAGCGGGTTGACGTTGACCACCACACAGCCGGCGCGCAGGATGCCGGCCACCGCCACCGGGTATTGCGGCACGTTGGGCATCATCACGGCGACGCGGTCGCCGCGCGCCAGGCCCAGCGACTGCAGGTAGGCGGCAAAGGCGCGCGACATGTCGTCGACCTCGGCGTAGCTGATGCTGCGGCCCATGAACAAAAAGGCCGGCAACTTGCGGTACTGACGCAGGCTCTCGTCAAGCAAGGCGACCAGCGAGGCATAGCGGCTGGTGTCGACCTGCGCCGGCACCCCTGCCGGGTATTGCTTCAGCCAGATCTTGTCCATGCCCCTCGCTCCATGGGCTGGATTCTGAGGGTCGCCCCGGCGCCGCAGCATCAGGGGATTCGATAGCGGCTCCTAGAAGGCTGTCGGGCATTGGGTCGGGCCCGACCCAATGCCCGACCGCCTCCGAGAATGACCGCTGCTTCAACC
>JAUYAJ010000729.1 GCA_030693565.1 Rubrivivax sp. | reverse complement strand
GCAGGCGCTGGCCGCCACTGTGCCGGCGCTGGCCGCCGCGCCCATGGCTGCCAACCCAGTGCCAGGCGGGCGGCGGCTGCGCATCGGCGTGGCCCGCGACCGCGCCTTTGGCTTCTACTACCCGGACGACCTGGCGGCGCTGCAGGCGGCGGGCGGCGAACTTGTCTTCATCGACACCTTGAGCGACACCCGCTTGCCGGTGCTCGACGGCTTGTTCATCGGCGGCGGCTTCCCCGAGATGCACATGGAAGCGCTGCAGGCCAATGGCGCGCTGCGCGCGGCGCTGCGCGAGGCCATCGCCGGCGGGCTGCCGGTGTACGCCGAGTGCGGTGGCCTGATGTACCTGAGCCGCAGGCTGCGCTGGAAGGATCGTGTCGCCGAAATGGTCGGCGCCATTCCGGCCGACGCGGTGATGCACGAGCGGCCGGTCGGGCGCGGCTATGTGGCGCTGCGCGAAACCGCCGACTTTCCCTGGCCCGGGGGCGAGGCGGCGCTGATCCGCGCCCACGAGTTCCACCATTCGAGCCTGGAGAACCTGGGCCCCGGCCTGCGTTTTGGCTACCGTGTCGAGCGCGGCCAGGGCATTGACGGCCAGCATGACGGATTGCTCTGCGGCCATGTGCTGGCGTCCTACGCGCACCGGCACAGCAGCGGTGCCGATGGCTGGGCACCGCGCTTCGTCGCCTATGTGCGCGGCATCGCCGCGGTGCGCGACGCCGCAGCGGCATCGCGGTGCGGGGTGGCGGCATGATGGTGGAGGTCCGCAGCGACCCTGTGCGCCACGGCGTGCGCCAGTTGCGTGTGGGCGGGCAATGGGTCGAGACCGACAGCGAAGGCTATCTGCTGTCGCTGGCCGACTGGTCGGAAGACTTCGCCCGCGCCCAGGCCGATGCCGAGGATCTGGTGCTGAACGACGAGCACTGGGCGGTGATCCGCTTTCTGCGCCAACACTTCCAGAGCCACGGCGTGCAAGCCCAGGTGCGCGTGATGATCAAGCACTTCAGTGGCCTGTGGGGTGCGCAGCGCGCCAGCAACCACCACTTGCACGACTTGTTCCCGCGCGGCGGCCCGCAAAAGCAGGGCAATCGCATCGCCGGCCTGCTGCGCACCAAGGGCGAACACTGAAACACCACCGACACGGAGAACACCCATGTTCAGCTTGACCGCCACCGCCTCGGCAGAGATTCTGGCCGCTGCCCAGCGCAGCGACGCCGCTGGCCTGGGGCTGCGCATCGCCGCCCGCCAGGTTGCCGACGGCTCAATCGAATACGGCATGGGCTTCGACGAAGAGCGCGACGATGACGAGCCCTTGCGTTTCGGTGGCCTGACGGTGCTGCTGGGTTCGCCCAGCACGCCACTGCTCGACGGCACCACGCTCGACTACGTGGAGCTGGCGCCGGGCCAGTTCGACTTCGTCTTCGTGCCCCGGCCCGAGGTCGAGGCAGGCACGGCCGCGCCGGCGAAAGCCTGCGGCAGCGGTGCCTGCGGTGGCTGCAGCGGCGGCTGAACCCTCACTGGAGCGCGCCATGAATTCATTCGTCGACCTCCCCGCAATCTGGGCCGCGCGCCAGGCCAGTGGCACCGTCCACCTGGTGGGTGCCGGCCCGGGCGACCCCGACTTGCTGACGCTGCGCGCGGCGCGGCTGCTGGTGCAGGCCGACGTCGTCGTCTACGACCACCTGGTCGGCGCTGGCGTGCTCGACTTGATCGGCGCCGAAGTGCAGCGCGTTTACGTCGGCAAGGAGCGCAGCCACCACAGCATGGCGCAGGCAGACATCAACGCGCTGCTGATCCGGCTGGCACGCCAAGGCCACGAGGTCGTGCGCCTGAAAGGCGGCGACCCTTTCATCTTCGGCCGCGGCGGCGAAGAGTTGCAGGCGCTGGTCGCGGCCGGCGTGCGCTTCGAGGTCGTGCCGGGCATCACCGCGGCCTGCGGCGTCGCCAGCTACGCCGGTATCCCGCTGACGCACCGTGACTGGGCGCAGAGCTGCACCTTCGTCACCGGCCACCTCAAGGACGGCAGCTGCGAGCTCGACTGGCTGGCGCTGACGCGGCCGCGGCAGACCGTGGTGATCTACATGGGCTTGTCGGCGCTGGCCACCATCTGCGAGCGGCTGATCGCCCACGGGCTGGCGGCCGACTGGCCAGCAGCCGTGGTGTCGCAAGGCACGCTGGCCGAGCAGCGCGTGGTGTGCGCGACGCTGGCGACGCTGGCCGGCGCGGTGGCGCAGGCCGGGCTGCAGTCGCCCTGCCTGACCATCGTTGGCGAAGTGGTCAGGCTGCGCGAGGAGCTGGCCTGGCGCGGTGAGCGCGATGCGAGGGTCGAGGTGGCCAGCGAAGCGGCGGCGCTGGCGGCCGCCCGGTGCGCGTCAGCGTGTGCCTGAGGCGCGCGCTTCGACCGCCAGCACGGCCGCTTCGACCCGCGAGCTGAGGTTGAGCTTGGACAAGATGTGGCGCACATGCAGCTTGACGGTGTCGTGGCTGATGTCGAGCGCGCGCGCAATCGTCTTGTTGCTCTCGCCGCGCGCCAGGTGGTCGAGGATTTCGTTCTCGCGCTCGGTCAGCGACGCCAGCAGGCCGCGCCTGTCCTTTCCTTGGGCGCCGGCTTGCAGGATTTGCGCCAGCTTGAGCGTCATCGCCGGCGCCACCGTCAGTTCGCCGCGGGCGGCATTGCCGATCGCGGCGACGATGTCTTCGGGCTCCATGTCCTTGAGCAGATAACCGCGCACGCCAGCACGCAAGGCGGCGGTCAAGTCGACTTCGGAATCGCTCATGGTCAGGATCAGCGTCGGCGTCTGCAGCCCTTCGGCGCGAATGCGTCGCAGCAACGCCAGGCCTTCGATCTCGGGCATGCGCAGGTCGAGCACCAACAGGTCGGGGTTTTGCTCGCGCAACACCACCAGCACCTGCTCGGGGTCGGACAGCGCGGCCACCACCTCCATGCCGCCGCGCAGGCGCAGCAGGTCGGACAAGCCGTTGCGGCACAGCGCGTGATCGTCGACGAGGACGACGCGGGGCGCGGCCATCAGAGCGCTCCGCCGGGTTGCGGCAGGGTGTCGGCACCGCGCCAGGGAAAGGCCAGCGCCACCCGGGTGCCACCGCCGCTGCGCGCGCCCACCGCCAGCGAGCCGCCGATGTGGCGGGCGCGCTCGACCATGATCTCCAGGCCATAGTGGCTGCCATGGCCGGGCGTGGCTGCTGGCAGGCCGGTGCCGTCGTCCTCGATGAGGATCTGGACTTCGCCGCGGCGGGCGCGGGCGATGTGCAGCCGGGCGTGGCGCGCGGCGGCGTGGCGGGCGATGTTGCTCAATGCTTCCTGGACGATGTGGAACACCTGGACTTCCTGCTCCGGCTCGAGCTTGAGCTCGGGCAATTCGTTGACGAACTCAAGTTCGGTGCCGCTGCTGCGGCGGAACGAGGCCACGCTGGTGTCGAGCGCGTGCGCCAGGCCTTGCGGGTCCATCGGCGTGCGCAGGTCGGTGAGGATGCCGCGCAAGCTGGAATGGGCCTGGCTGACCGCGCCGCGAACATCCTCGAAGTAGCGCTCGGCGCTGGTGTCGTCACGCGCGCGCATGGCGTCGTGCAACAGAGGCAGGCGCATCTTCACGTAGGCCAGTGACTGGGCCACCGAGTCATGGACTTCGGCGGCCATCATCTGCCGCTCATGCGTCAGCGTGGCGCGCAGGCTGGCCGCTTCGAGGCGCGCGTTGTCCAGCGCCAGACCGAGCAGTTCGCCGACCGACTTCAGCAAGGCCTGCACCTCGGCGCGCGGTTCGGCGCCGTCGCTGAAGAACAGGTTGTAGACCCCCAGCACGCGGCCGCGGTGCTGCAGCGGCACCGTCAGCATCGCTGGCGCCGGCTGCTGCTGGCCATGGCAGGCGCTGGTGTCGGCGCTCCAGACGACCTGGGCGCCGTCGGCGGCGGCGCCGCAGTGGCCGCAGTGGCGGTCCACCGGGCGATCAGCCGCGCAGCGCGCCGGCGTCGGCCCGGCCTGGCTGACCAGGTGCAAGTGATCGCCGGTCTCGGACAGCAGCCGCACCGCGCCGCCCTGGGCGCCGGCCAGGCGCACCACCGGGTCCAGAAAACGCTGCAACAGATCGTGCAGATCGTGGCCCGACGACAGGCCGGCCGTGATCTCGGTCAATAGGCTGGCAGCGGCGGGTCCTGGCATGGGAATCGGTCCTGGCGGTGTCACGCACACCGGTGGCGTCGATATTCCGATTGGAACTCAGTCGCGGCACCGACGCCATGAGGCACTTCCCTGCCAGCGGATCCCCCATTTGGGCTACAAACGCATTACCCGTCCCGGTAATAGACGGTCGGCGGCGCGCTGCGCCTAATGCAGCCAAGACCCCACTGGCTGCATGCCGCGGCCGGGCAGAGAAATCCAGCAGATGCCGGCCACACCGCTGCACGACCCCATCGCATCGCCGCTGCCCGCCGCGAGCACCGAGATCCGCACCACGACGTGCTACATGTGCGCCTGCCGCTGCGGCGCAAGCCCGGCAGCGAGCGCGGCGCCAACGACTACGAGCCGATCAGCTGGGACGAGGCCTTCACCACGTTGCAGACCCGGCTGAGCCACCTGCGCGCCACCGACCCCAAGCGTTTCGCCCTCTTCACCGGGCGCGACCAGATGCAGGCCTTGACCGGTCTCTTTGCGCGCCAGTTCGGCACCCCGAACTACGCCGCCCACGGCGGCTTTTGCTCGGTGAACATGGCCGCCGGCATGATTTACACCATCGGCGGCTCGTTCTGGGAGTTCGGCGGCCCCGACCTCGAGCGCGCCAAGCTGTTCGTGATGATCGGCACCGCCGAAGACCACCACAGCAACCCGATGAAGATGGCGCTGGCCAAGTTCAAGCGCGCCGGCGGCCGCTTCATCGCCATCAACCCGGTGCGCAGCGGCTACGCCGCGATCGCCGACGAATGGCTGCCGATCAAGCCCGGCACCGACGGCGCCTTGCTGATGGCGTTGATCCGCGAGGTGATTGCCCAAGGCCTGTACGACCGCGACTTCGTCGCCCGCTATACCAACGGCGGCCAGCTGGTCAACGCCGACGACGCCAGCGACGAGTTCGGCCTGATGCTGCGCAACGCCGACGGCGACATCGTCAACCCGTTGCGGCCGCACAACTTCTGGTGGTGGGACCGCATCTCGCAAAGCGCGGTCGCCGACCACACCGAAGGCGCCGACCCGGCCTTGCACGGCCGCTACCAGTTGCCGGGAGGCGGCGCGGCGGTGCCGGCCTTCCAGTTGCTGCGCGACCGGGTCGAGTCGTGCACGCCGGAGTGGGCAGAGGCGATCACCGGCATCCCGGCGGCCAGCATCCGCAGCCTGGCACATGAGCTCGGCATCACGGCGCGCGACCAGCGCATCGAACTGCCGATCGCCTGGACCGACAGCTGGGGCCGGCAGCACAAGTCGGTCACCGGGCGGCCGGTGGCTTTTCACGCCATGCGCGGGCTGG
This sequence comes from Rubrivivax sp., assembly GCA_030693565.1. Lineage (GTDB taxonomy): Bacteria > Pseudomonadota > Gammaproteobacteria > Burkholderiales > Burkholderiaceae_C > Rubrivivax. Next base: position 216 of record JAUYAJ010000729.1, on the reverse strand, counting down.
CCGCGCATTCCAACGGTTTCCAGACGACGCGCTCGCTGGCGATCCTGATGTCGCTGCTGGGCACGATCGACCGCCCGGGCGGCTTTCGCCACAAAGCGCCGTACCCGCGCGCCGTGCCGCCGAACGCGCGCCCGCCCAGGAACCCGGCGGCGGTGCAGCCGAACACGCCGCTGGGCGGGGCGCCGCTGGGCTGGCCCGAGGGGCCGGAGGACTTGT
>JAUYAJ010000011.1 GCA_030693565.1 Rubrivivax sp. | reverse complement strand
CTCGCGATACCACGGGGTATCGCTCCGGTTTGCGCCTAGCCACAGGACCAAATCCATCGGTTTTCTTAAGTGCCTCACAGCGTGCAACACCACACTAGCCGCGGCCGCCATCAGCGCCGCTCACCATTCGCGCAGCCGGGTGCGCAAGCGCGCGATCGACTGGCTGTGAAGCTGACAGACGCGGCTCTCGGTGACCTTGAGCACGGCCGCGATCTCTTTCAGATTCATGTCGTGCTCGTAGTACATGCTCATCACGTACTGCTCGCGCTCGGGCAGGTTCTTGATGGCGTCGACCAGGGCCTGGCGCATGCGCTGGTCCTGCAGCCGCCCCAGCGGGTTGGCAACCTCGTCGGCGACATGGCGGTCTAGATAGTCCTCGTCGCCTTCGTCGCCGTTCATGTCTTCCAGGTAGATCAGCTGGGTGCCGCGGACCTTGCCCAGCAGCTCCTGGTAGTCGGTCAGCGACAAGCCCATCTCGCGCGCGATCTCGGTCTCGTTGGGCGCACGGCCGAACTTCTGCTCGAGCTTGTGCACCGCGGTCTCGATCGAGCGTTGCTGTCGACGGTCGCCACGGCTCATCCAGTCGTTGCCGCGCAACTCGTCGAGCATGGCGCCGCGGATGCGCTGGGTGGCGAAAGTCTCGAACTGCACGCCCTGCCCGGCATCGAAGCGGGTCAGCGCGTCCGACAAGCCGATCATGCCGACCTGGATCAGGTCGTCGAGTTCGACGTTGGCAGGCAGTTTGGCGATCATCTGGTGTGCCAGTCTGCGCACCAGCGGGCTGTACTGCTTGAGCAGTGAACCCGTGTCGAGCTGTCCCTTGGCGGTATACATGGCTGCGGCCTTTCGGGGGCGAAATCAGTACGGGATCGGGGTCGTCGCGAGACGCGCGGCCGCGCGCCGTGGCACGGCGGCAGGCAAGGCGTCGTCGTCGATGGCGAGCTGAGCCGCCAGCAGTCGCAGCAAGGCGGCAGCGGGCGGATCGGTGAAGTCGGTGGCGGGGTCGATCACGGTCCAGTCGTGCAGCAAGGCGCCGAGAAAGCTGTCGGCACAGCTGCCCAGACTGGCGGCAATGCTGGGCAGCCGGCGGTTGCCCGGCTCGGCGGCCAGCAAGAGGTCGAAGGTCATCCAGCCGCAGCGCTGCGCCAGCAGCTTGCACGACGCATAGGCATCCTTGATGCTGCCCGGATGATCGGCGCCCATCAGCAGCGGCCGGATCGCGCGGCCACCGAACAGCCGCGCCAGATCGCTGGCGCCGGCGTGCAGCAGCACGACCTCGGCTTGCGGCGCGGCCTGGACGATGGCGTCGAGGAAGCCGCTCGCCGAGCCGCGGGTGTCGACATGGGCCAGCGGCAGTCCGCGTGCCGCCAGGTAGCTGACTTCGGGTGACAGCGGCTCGATGCAGGCCGCCAGATCGATCAAGGCCATCTCTTGTGGCGCCGGCGCGCTGTCGGCGGCATCGACCACCAGCACCGACAGCCCGAAGGCCGCCAGACCGGCGCTCAGGTGCTCGAGCACCACGCCTGTGAAGGCCACATGGGGATTGGCCACCAAGGGCAGGTAGCGCCGCCGGGCGCCGGCAAACAGCCGGCGCAGGCCGTCGGCCTGGTCCAGCGGTGTCGCTGCGGGGGAATAGAAGTCACGCATGGGTGCGGTCGGGTTCAGGTCGGGTCAGGCGTGCAGCGCTGACCCGGCCGGCGGCTGCTGTTGCTGGCTTGCGGGCAGGCCGGCGAACACGAGATTGATGTCGCCGGCGTCCAGGCGCCAGGCCGCACTGCCGCCGCCGCGCAGCGCACGCTGCACCAGCGCATGGGCCGACAAGCGGTGCCAGTCTTCGGGCACACGCTGACCATTGGCCACCGCCAGCACCTTGAGCCGATGGCGGATCAAGGCATCGAGCGCCGGGCCGAGCTTGACCGCTTCGTCGAGCTTGGACAGGATGATGCCGCGGCAGTTGCTGGCGCCATAGGCCGTCAGCACGTCTTCGACGGTTTCGCCCTGGGCCGCAGCGTTGACCACCAGCAGCCGGTTGATCGAACGGTGCGACAGCATCTCCAGCAGCTCGCGGGTGCGGCTGTCTCGCTGGGCCATGCCGGCGGTGTCGATCAAGACCATCTTCTTGCCGGCCAGCAGCTCGAGCAAGTCTTCCAGCGACGCGCGGTCGTGGGCCGTGTGCACTGGCACGCCAAGGATGCGGCCGTAGGTGCGCAGCTGCTCGTGGGCGGCAACGCGGTAGGCGTCGAGCGTGATCAGCCCGAGATTGGCAGCGCCGTGGCGGGTGGCAAAGGCGGCCGCCAGCTTGGCGGTGCTGGTGGTCTTGCCGACGCCGGTCGAGCCGATCAAGGCGTAGACGCCGCCGACCTCTTCCAGTGCCGGTTCACGTTCGGCAGTGGCCAGGTTGCGTTCGAGCACGCTGGCGGCCCAGGTGTTTTCGTCGACATCGGCCGGCAGCCCTTCAACCAGCTTGCGCACCAGCGAGGGCGAGAAGCCGCAGTCGAGGAACTTCTGCGTCAACTGGGCCTGGCGTGGCTGGCGCTGCAGCTTTTCCATGAAGGCCAGCGCGCCGAAGCGCTGCTCGATCAGGCCGCGCACCGAGCGCAGCTCATCGATCATCTCGGTCTGGCCGCGGCGCGCCGCGGCGGATTCGGTCAATTGCGGCGCCACCGCCGCTGCCATCAGCGGCTCAGGCAAACGAATTTCTTCGCGCAGCACCGGCGGTTCGCGGTGCGCCGGGCGCACCGCATCGCCCAGGCTGGGCACCGGCGCCGTGCTGGCCGCAGCGACTGCAGCGGCGCGGTTGCGCGCCGCTTCGATCGACACGGCGGCAGGCCGCGGGCGCGCCGCTGC
>JAUYAJ010000720.1 GCA_030693565.1 Rubrivivax sp. | reverse complement strand
GCTGCACGATCGAGCACGCTGCCACCGCTGGCGGCGGCGGCGCCGCGCACGTTGCTGGCGTTGGACATGAAGGCCAGCGCCAGCGTGCAGATGAAGAACACGGTGGCGCAAGCGGCTGTCGAGCGCGACAGGAAGTTGGCGCTGCCGGTGGCACCGAACAGGCTGCCCGACGATCCGCCGCCGAACGAAGCGCCCATGTCAGCGCCTTTGCCGTGCTGTATCAGCACCAGGCCGATCATCACCAGCGCAGTGATCAGCTGCAGCGCCAGGGTCAGGGTCATCCAGATTTGCATGGTCAAAACACTCCGAGGGAATTCAGGGCCGGCGCAGTTCAGCCTGCGGCGCGGCAGATGGCGATGAAATCGGCAGCTTTCAAGGCGGCGCCGCCGATCAGCCCGCCATCGATGTCGGGCTGGCCGAACAAGGTGGCGGCGTTGTCGGCCTTGACGCTGCCGCCGTAAAGAATCTTCATGCGCTCGCCGTGGCCGGTGGCGGCCTGCAGCTGCGCACGCAGCACATGGTGGACGGCCTGCGCCTGCTCGGGCGTGGCGGTGAGGCCGGTGCCGATGGCCCAGACCGGCTCGTAGGCGACGACGATCTCGCTGGCGCAATGCGCCAGCTGATGGATGACGACCGAGAGCTGGCGTTTGACGACGGCTTCGGTATCGCCCGCTTCGCGCTGCGCCAGCGTCTCGCCGACACAGACGATGGGCGTCACGCCGCGCGCCAGTGCGGCCTGCGCCTTGGCGGCGACCAGCGCGTCGTCTTCGCGATGGTAGGCGCGGCGCTCGGAGTGTCCGACGATGACGTAGCGGCAGCCGGCTTCGGCCAGCATCGTCGCCGAGATCTCGCCGGTGTAGGCGCCCTGCTCATGCGCCGAGCAATCCTGGCCGCCCCAGCGCAGGTCGCTGCCTGCCAGCGTGGCAGCCGTTTCGTTGAGGAAGACTGCGGGCACGCAGACGGCCACATCGCCGCCGAAAGGCCGCGCCTTCAGCAAGGCCGACAGCAGTTCGGCATTCGCCGCCCGGCTGCCATGCATCTTCCAGTTGCCCACCACCAGCTTGCGTCGCATGGTTTGCTCCTTACCAGCTGAGAACGATCTTGCCGACATGGGTGCTGGTTTCCATCAGCGCATGGGCCTGGGCGGCCTCGGACGCAGGGAACACCTGATGGATCACCGCCTTGACGCGACCCGACTCGACCAGCGGCCAGACCGTGGCCCGCAAGTCTTTGGCCAGCACCGTCTTGTACTCGACCGTGCGCGGGCGCAGCGTCGAGCCGGTGATGCTCAGGCGCTTGCGCAGCAGCAAGCCGGCGTCGAGCGCGCTCTGGGTGCCGCCTTGCACGGCGATGATCGCCAGCCGGCCGTCATTGGCCAGGCATTCGACCTCGCGCGCCACGTAGCTGCCGGCCACCATGTCGAGCACGACGTCGACGCCGCGGCCTGCGGTCAGGGTGCGCACTTCGGCGACGAAGTCCTGGCTGCGGTAGTTGATCGCGTGGTCGGCGCCCAGCGCCACGCAGGCGGCGCATTTTTCGTCGCTGCCAGCGGTGACGATGACTTTCGCGCCCAGCGCCTTGGCGAGCTGGATCGCGGCCACACCGATGCCGCTCGAGCCGCCTTGCACCAGCAGCGTCTCGCCAGCGCGCAAGCGCGCGATGCTAAAGACGTTTTGCCAGACGGTGAAGAAGGTCTCGGGCAGGCTGGCTGCCTCGATCATGCTCAAGCCCTTGGGCACGGGCAGGCACTGGCCGGCCGGCGCCACGCAGAACTCGGCATACCCGCCACCGGCGACCAGCGCGCACACGGCGTCGCCCAGCGCCAAGCCGGCCGCAGCCAGGTCCTCGGCGCTGCCACCGGCCACGGTGCCGGCGATCTCCAGCCCGGGCAGGTCGGAAACGCCCGGCGGCATCGGGTACAGACCCTTGCGCTGCAAGACGTCAGGCCGGTTGATGCCGGCAGCCTGGACGGCGATCAGCAACTCGCCGGCAGCCGGTGCAGGCACCGGCCGCTCGACCAGGCGCAACACCTCGGGCCCGCCAGGGGCCGAGATCTCGATCGCGCGCATCAAAGCCTTCACTCGGGCTTGGACGGCTCGTCGCTGGCCGGGGCAGCCGGCGCCGCGTCAGGAGCGGCTTCGGCGCCATGGTCGCGGCGCGGACGATCGTCACGGTCGCGGCGCGGCGGGCGGTCGCCGAACTCGCGGCGCGGGCGGTCGCTGCGCTCGAAGCGCTCTTCGGGCATGCCTTCCGGACGCTCGAGCAAAGCCTTCAGCGACAGCTTGACGCGGCCCTTCTCGTCGGTCTCCAGCACCTTGACCTTGATGACCTGGCCTTCGGTGAGGAAGTCGGTGACCTTCTCGACGCGCTCGTGGGCGATCTGGCTGATGTGCAGCAAGCCGTCCTTGCCGGGCAGCAGGTTGACCAGCGCGCCGAAGTCCAGGATCTTGGTGACCGGGCCTTCGTAGATCTTGCCGACTTCGACTTCAGCCGTGATCTCGGTGATGCGCTTCTTGCAGAACTCGGCCTTGTCGGCGTCGGTCGACGCGATGGTGATGGTGCCATCTTCGCTGATGTCGATCGTGCAGCCGGTTTCTTCGGTCAGTGCACGGATCGTCGAGCCGCCCTTGCCGATGACGTCACGGATCTTTTCCGTGTTGATCTTCATCGTGTACAGGCGCGGTGCGAACTGGCTGACCTCGGTCTTGGCGCCGCCCATGGCCTCGACCATCTTGCCCAGGATGTGCAGGCGCGCTTCCTTGGCCTGCGCCAGTGCGACCTGCATGATCTCCTTGGTGATGCCCTGGATCTTGATGTCCATCTGCAGCGCGGTGATGCCACCGTTCGTGCCGGCCACCTTGAAGTCCATGTCGCCCAGGTGATCTTCGTCACCGAGGATGTCGGTCAGCACGGCGAAGCGATTGCCGTCCTTGATCAGGCCCATCGCGATGCCGGCCACGTGGGCCTTCATCGGCAC
>JAUYAJ010000227.1 GCA_030693565.1 Rubrivivax sp. | reverse complement strand
GGGTTGGCAGCGGCGGTGTGCCCGCCAGCGCGGCGGTCACGGCAGTCACGGCAGGCACAGGCCGCGGTTCGGCGAAGAGGATGAAGCGCCGGCTCAGCCGCGCCGCACAGGTGGCGATGATGTTGACCTCGACCACCGGCTCTTCGAGCGCGATCAAGGTGCGCACGCGCAGCGCGTTCGCGCCCGCCGGCCCGTTCTCGAGTACGGCGCGCACCTGGGCCGGCGGCAGGCGCTGGTCGCCCACGGTGACTTCGGCAGTCAGGCAGTCCGGGCGCAGCACTTCGCCGGCTTCAAGTCGCAAGGCGATCAAGAGGTCGAGCGGCTGGCCGATGACGGCGCCGCGCGGCGCCGAACCAGCGCCGACGGTCGACGCATCAACGGCGGCAGCCATGCCCAGGAAAGCGGTGACGACGGTCGCGAAAAGCCGCTTCTTCAGCATGCAGCAAGGTGCCGGGGAGAGGTGTTTTCCACTCTAGCACGAAGGCCTGCAGATCCCGGCTGGCGCCGGCGCGCGTGCCACAATCTGCGCCACCGTGCACACCTTCGACCCCACCCGTCGCCGGCCATGCCTTCCGAACTGCAATCCGAGCGCTGCGACACCACGCTGCTGCTGACGCTGAGCGATCCGGCGAGCCGCAACACGCTGTCGCCGCAAGCTTGCAGCGCCGGCATCGAGGCCGTCAACGGCGCCGACGACGACCGCGACCTGCGCTGCATCGTGCTGCGCGGCGCCGGCGCCCATGTCTGCGCCGGCGGCCACCTGCAGCGGCTGGCCACGGTGCGCCAGGAAGGCGCCGACGCACAGATGCAGTCGATGGCGCAGTTCCACGGCTTCATCGACGCCTTGCGCAGCAGTCCGTTGCCAGTCATCGCCGCCGTCGAGGGCTGGGCCGCGGGCGGCGGCTGTTCGCTGGCGCTGGCCTGCGACCTCATCGTCGCCGCCGAGGACGCACGCTTCGTGATGTCGTACTCGCGCGTGGGCCTGTCACCCGACGGCGGCGGCAGCTGGCACCTGGCGCGGGCCTTGCCGCGTGCGCTCGCCTTGCAGGCCTTCTGGCTCGCCGAACCGATGACGGCGCGGCGCTGGCACGAGCTCGGCCTTGTCGTCGCGGTGACAGACAGCGGTCAGGCGCTGGCCCATGCTCTGAGCCTTGCCAAGCAGCTGGCCACGATGGCGCCCAATGCACTGGCCAGCGCCAAGGCGCTGGTCGACGCCGCACCTCAGGCCACGCTGCGCGAACATCTGGACAGCGAGCGCGACCATTTCGTTCGCAACCTGTTTCACGCCAACGGCGGCGAAGGCGTCGACGCCTTCCTCGCCAAGCGGCCCGCGCGGTTCAGCTGAGCCGCCGCCGGGCCTGACCCGGAGCCAACTTGGACCCACTCACCGCACTGCAACAGACCCGGCGCCGGCGCATCGTGCTGATGCGCCATGGTTCGGTCGACTACTTCCGCCCCGACGGTTCGGCGGTGCCGCCGCAAGGCGTGCCGCTGAACGACAAGGGGCGCAGCCAGGCCGAAGCCGCCGGGCGCTTGTTTGCCCAGTGCGGCGTGCACTTCGACGCCGTGCTCACCAGCGGCCTGCCGCGCACGCTGCAGACCGCCGAGGCGGTGCTGGCCGCGGCCGGCCAGCAACTGCCGATCGGCAGCGACGAGCGGCTGCAGGAGATCCGTCCCGGCCGCCTGGACGCCATCCCGCGCGAACAACTGGCGCAGGCCTTCGTCGGCGTCTTCAACGCCGACGCCGACATCGAGTCACACCGCTTTCTCGGTGGCGAGTCGATCGGCGAGCTGCTCGACCGCGTGCTGCCGGCCTTCGACGAGCTCTTGCTGCGCGACGACTGGCATTGCCTGCTGCTGGTGCTGCACGGCGGCGTCAACCGCGCCTTGATCGCGCGCGCGCTCACCGGCCGGCGCGGTTTTCTGGGCCGCATGGAACAAGCGCCCGCCTGCATCAACCTGATCGACGTCGGCGAGGGCGACATGGTGCTGCGCGGCACCAACATCGCCCCCACGCAGTGGCTGCACCAGCATGAGCGGCTGACGACGATGGAAAAGCTGCTGGCGCAATACCTGCGCGTCAGTCAGGTGTCGTAGCCCGGGTGGTGGCGGTCGAGCCGGCGCAGCAGCCCCGGCCACACCAGGTCGGCGCCGCGACCCAGCGTCGCCGCGGCCGCCTGCTGCTGGGCAGTGGCAATCACCGCCGGCGCGATCGGGATCAGCTCGCCGCCGCCAGCTTGCGCGCGCACCTGGATCGTGCAACTGGTCTCGAACAAGTACATCGCCTGAAAGGCCTCGGCCACGCTCGTGCCCACCGTCAGCAAGCCGTGGTTGCGCAGCATCAGGAAACGTTTGTCACCGAGGTCGCGCACCAGCCGCGGCTTCTCGTCGTCGCGCAGCGCCACACCTTCGTAGTCGTGATAGCCCAGGCTGGCCAGCACAAAAATCGAGTGCTGCGACAGCGGCTGCAAGCCGCCGCGCTGGGCCGACACCGCAATGCCGTTCAGGCTGTGCAAGTGCAGCACGCAGGCCGCGTCATGGCGCGCCGCGTGCACGGCGCTGTGGATGACGAAGCCGGCCGGGTTGATGTCGAACGGCGTCTGGTCGAGCTTGCGGCCGTGGCCATCGACACGCACCAGGCTCGACGCCGTGATCTCCTCGAACATCAGGCCATAGGGGTTGATGAGGAACTGGTCTTCAGTGCCCGGCAGGCGCGCGCTGATGTGGGTGTAGACCAGGTCGTCCCAGCCGTGCATCGCCACCAGGCGATAGGCGGCGGCGAGGTCGACACGCAGCTGCCATTCGTCGGCGTCGACTTCGTCGCGCCGACTCGGATTGCACAGGGCGGATGCAGGCATGGGGGCTCCTCACAGCGGCACGCCAGGCGGCGGGCGCCGCTGACCGTAAGATGGTCGCGCCGATGTCGCACCCGAGACAAGCCATGAATACCCCCATTCTTACAATCGACGAGCGACACAACCTCGAGACAGGCGCGTGGTTCTCCAAGCTCTCCCAGTCCCTGCGCGACGCCATCCTGGCGCGCTCCATCGTGCGCCGTCTGCACGACGGCGCGCCATTGGCGTCGCGCGGCGCACAGGCGCAGGAATGGTGTTGCGTCGTCCTCGGCGCGGTGCGCATCAGCTCGGTCTCGCTGGCCGGCAAGCAGGTGACGCTGACCTATGCCGAGCCGGGCGCCTGGTTTGGCGACATCGCGCTCTTCGACGGCCTGCCGCGCACCCACGATGCCAACGCCCATGGCGAGACCACCTTGCTGGTGGTGCGCAAGCCCGACTTCAAGGCCTTGCTGGCCCAGCATGTCGAGCTTTACGAAGCCTTGCTGCGGCTCAACTGCCGGCGCTTGCGGCTCATGTTCAGCCAGCTCGAGGACCTCAACACGCGGCCGCTGCAAGCCCGGCTGGCCAAGCAAATCCTGTTGCTGGCCAAGAGCTACGGCATCGAACAAGGCGAGGAGATCCGCATCGGCCTGCAACTGGCGCAGGAAGACCTGGCGCAGTTGCTCGGCGCCTCGCGCCAGCGTGTCAACCAGGAGCTCAAGGGCTTCGAGCGCGAAGGCGCGGTGCGCGTCGAGCCAACCCGGCTGGTCGTGCTCTCGCGCGACAAGCTGCTGGCGATCGCCGACAAGTGAGCCACTGAGCATGGAACATTTCATCGGCACCAAACCCGTGGCGTCCAGCCATGCCTTCGACGTCGGCGCGCTGCAAGCCTGGCTCAGCCGCGAGCTGCCGGGCTTCGAAGGCCCGCTCAGCGTAGAGCAGTTCAAGGGCGGTCAGTCCAACCCGACCTACAAACTGCTGACGCCGGGCCGCGCCTACGTGATGCGCACCAAGCCCGGGCCGACGGCCAAGCTGCTGCCCTCGGCGCATGCGGTCGAGCGCGAATTCCGCGTCATGAAGGCGCTGGCGGGCAGCGCCGTGCCGGTGCCGCGCATGGACTTGCTGTGTGAGGACGAGTCGCTGATCGGCCGCGCCTTCTACGTCATGCAGTTCATGGACGGCCGCGTGCTCTGGGACCAGGCGCTGCCCGGCTTGACGCCGGCCCAGCGCGCGGCGATCTACGACGAGATGAACCGCGTCATCGCCGCGCTGCACAGCGTCGACGTAGCCGCCATCGGCCTGGCCGACTACGGCAAGCCGGGCAACTACTTCGACCGCCAGATCGGCCGCTGGAGCAAGCAGTACCTGGCCTCGGTCACCGAGTCCATCGACGCCATGGACCAGCTGATCGCCTGGCTGCCGCTGAACATTCCCGGCAGTGCCCGCGACAGCGCGCAGACCTCGATCGTGCACGGCGACTTCCGGCTCGACAACCTGGTGTTCGACGCCGAGCAGCCGCGCATCGTCGCCGTGCTCGACTGGGAACTCTCGACGCTGGGCCACCCGCTGGCCGACTTCAGCTACCACTGCATGGCCTGGCACATTCCGCCGGGCACCTTCCGCGGCATCGGCGGGCTGGACCTGGCCTCGCTGGGCATCCCGTCGGAGCTGGACTACGTGCGCCGCTACTGCGACCGTACCGGCCGCGCCGACGCGCAGGCGCTGATGGCCGACTGGAACTTCTACCTCGCCTACAACCTGTTCCGGCTGGCGTCGATCACGCAAGGCATAGCCAAGCGTGTCGTCGACGGCACCGCCGCCAGCGCGCAGGCGCGCGCCACCGGCGCCGCCACCCGTGCATTGGCCGAGATGGCCTGGCAGTTCGCCCAGGCCGCCCGCTGACCCCAACACCCCCAGGAGACCCTCATGGACTTTGGCTACTCGCCGCGCACGCAGGAACTGCAGCAACGCCTCTCGGCCTTCATGGCCGAGCATGTCTTCCCCAATGAAGCGCGCTACGTCGCCGACATCGAGGCCAACACCGCGGCCGGCAAGCGCTGGACGCCGGTGGCGGTGATCGAGGAGCTCAAGCCCAAGGCGCGCGCCGCCGGGCTGTGGAACCTGTTCCTGCCGGAGAGCGAACTTGGCGCCGGCCTGACCAATCAAGAGTACGCGCCGCTGGCCGAGATCATGGGCAGCGTGCCCTGGGCCAGCGAAGTCTTCAACTGCTCGGCGCCCGACACCGGCAACATGGAAGTGCTGGTGCGCTATGGCAGCGACGAACACAAGAAGCGCTGGCTGGCACCGCTGCTGGCGGGCGAGATCCGCAGCGCTTTTGCGA
>JAUYAJ010000702.1 GCA_030693565.1 Rubrivivax sp. | reverse complement strand
GTCGAGGTGATGCGCTCTTGCAGGCGGCCCATCTCTTCGGCCAGCGTCGGCTGGTAGCCCACCGCCGACGGCATGCGGCCCAGCAGCGCCGACACTTCGGTGACGGCCAGCGTGTAGCGGTAGATGTTGTCGACGAAAAATAGCACGTCGCGGCCTTCGTCGCGGAACGACTCGGCGATCGTCAGACCGGTCAGCGCCACGCGCAGCCGGTTGCCCGGGGGCTCGTTCATCTGGCCGTAGACCATCGCGACCTTCGACTCTTCGAGCCGCTCGAGGTTGACGACGCCCGAATCGGCCATCTCGTGATAGAAGTCGTTGCCTTCGCGGGTGCGCTCACCGACGCCGGCGAACACCGACAAGCCGCTGTGCGCCTTGGCGATGTTGTTGATGAGTTCCATCATGTTGACGGTCTTGCCCACACCGGCGCCGCCGAACAGGCCGACCTTGCCGCCCTTGGCGAACGGGCAGATCAGGTCGATGACCTTGATGCCGGTTTCCAGCAGTTCCTGCGACGGGCTCAGCTCGTCGTAGGCCGGGGCCTTGCGGTGGATCGACGCCGTCAGCGTCTGGTCGACCGGGCCGCGCTCGTCGATGGGCGCGCCCAGCACGTCCATGATGCGGCCCAGCGTGGCTTTGCCCACCGGGACCTGGATCGAGTCGCCGGTGTTGCTGACCATGAGGCCACGGCGCAGTCCGTCGGACGAGCCGAGCGCGATGGTGCGCACGACGCCGTCGCCGAGCTGCTGCTGGACTTCGAGCGTGAGCGAGGTGCCTTCGAGCTTGAGCGCGTCATAGATGCGCGGCATGCTGTCGCGCGGGAATTCGACGTCGACCACGGCGCCGATGCACTGAACGATCTTGCCCTGGGCTTGTGTATTGGCCATTGCTTTTCCTTCGGTATTCAAATCTTCAAACCGCGGCCGCGCCGCCAACGATCTCGGAGAGTTCCTTCGTGATCGCGGCCTGGCGCGTCTTGTTGTAGATGAGCTTGAGCTCGGAGATCAGGCTGCCGGCGTTGTCGGTCGCCGACTTCATCGCCACCATGCGAGCGCTTTGCTCGGACGCCATGTTCTCGGCCACGCCCTGGAACACCAGGGCCTCGACGTAGCGCGTCAGCAACTCGTCGATGACCGACGCCGCGTCGGGCTCGTAGATGTAGTCCCAGCCATAAGCCGTCTTCTCGGCCGCCGACTGTTCGAGCCGTGACGCCGACAGCGGCAGCAGCTGCTCGACCACCGGCTCCTGCTTCATCGTGTTGACGAACCTCGTGTAGCACAGGTGGACGGCGTCGAGCTTGCCGGCAACGAAGGCGTCGAGCATCACCTTGACGGGGCCGATCAGCTTGTCGAGCTGCGGGGCGTCGCCCAGCTGCACGGCGTGGCTGATGACGTTGACGCCGACCCGGTTCAGGAAGGCGTTGCCCTTGTTGCCGATCGCCACCGCCTGGATGCTGCCGCCTGCGTCCTGGACTTCGCGCATCTTGTTGGTGAGAGCGCGCAGCACGTTGGTGTTGAGGCCGCCGCACAGCCCCTTGTCGGTGCTGACGACGATGAAACCAACCGCCTTGCTGGCGCCATCGGTGCGCATGTAGGGCGACTTGTACTCGGGGTTGGCCTGCGACAGGTTGGCCGCAATGTTGCGGATCTTGTCGGCATAAGGCCGCGCCGCGCGCATGCGCTCCTGCGCTTTGCGCATCTTGCTGGCGGCGACCATTTCCATGGCCTTGGTGATCTTCTTGGTGTTCTCCACCGATTTGATCTTGCCGCGAATTTCTTTACCGACTGCCATGAGTCAGATCTCCAGGTCGAGGGCGAGCACCGGCCGCCGCCGGGCCGCCCCAAGGCGGCCGGAGCCCCCCCGGGGGGTGGGCAGCGCAGTGAGCCTGGGGGTCAACATGACTATGCGAAAGACTTCTTGAACGCGGTCACCGCGCCAGTCAACTCTTCCTCGGCGGCCTTGTCCATCGCCTTGTCGTTTTCCAGCTTGGCCAGCAGCGCGGCGTGGCTGGCCTTCAGGTGCTGGTGCAGGCCGTGTTCGAAAGGCAGCACCTTCTTGACGTCGATGTCGTCCATGAAGCCCTTGTTGACGGCGAACAGCGTCGCGGCCATCAGGCTGATCGGCTGCGGCGAGTACTGCGCCTGCTTGAGCAGTTCGGTGACGCGGGCGCCGCGGTCGAGCTGCTTGCGCGTGGCCGCGTCCAGGTCGGAGGCAAACTGCGCGAAAGCCGCCAGTTCACGGTACTGCGCCAGGTCGGTACGGATGCCGCCCGACAAGCTCTTGATCAGCTTGGTCTGCGCCGCACCACCGACCCGCGACACCGAGATGCCGGCGTTGATGGCGGGGCGGATGCCGGCGTTGAACAGGCTGGTTTCCAGGAAGATCTGGCCGTCGGTGATCGAGATCACGTTGGTCGGCACGAAGGCCGACACGTCGCCGGCCTGCGTCTCGATGATCGGCAGCGCCGTCAGCGAACCGGTACTGCCCTTGACCTCGCCCTTGGTGAAGGCTTCGACGTAGTCGGCGTTGACGCGCGCGGCGCGCTCGAGCAAGCGGCTGTGCAAATAGAACACGTCGCCGGGGAAAGCTTCGCGACCCGGCGGGCGGCGCAGCAGCAGCGAGACCTGGCGGTAGGCGACGGCTTGTTTGGACAGGTCGTCGTAAATGATCAGCGCGTCCTGGCCGCGGTCGCGGAAGTACTCGCCCATCGTGCAGCCCGAGTAGGCCGACACGTACTGCATCGCGGCCGACTCGCTGGCCGAAGCAGCGACGACGATGGTGTAGTCCATCGCACCGGCGGCTTCCAGCGAGCGCACGACGTTCTTGATCGACGACGCCTTCTGGCCGATGGCGACGTAGACGCAGGTCATGTTCTGACCCTTCTGGTTGATGATCGTGTCGATCGCCACCGCGGTCTTGCCGGTCTGGCGGTCGCCGATGATCAGCTCGCGCTGGCCACGGCCGACGGGCACCATGGAGTCAATCGACTTCAGGCCGGTCTGCAGGGGCTGGTCCACCGACTTACGGGCGATCACGCCCGGAGCGACCTTTTCG
>JAUYAJ010000687.1 GCA_030693565.1 Rubrivivax sp. | reverse complement strand
GGTCGCCGGCGACCTGGGTCATGGTCTGCAGGTCACGCAGTTGCAGGGCCTCGGGCTGCTGGGCCAGCATCCTCGCCGCTTCGAGCAGCGCGGCGGCGGCCTGCTTCTCGCCCTCGGCGTGGATCACCTTGGCGCGGCGCTCGCGCTCGGCTTCGGCCTGGCGCGCGATGGCGCGCACCATCGTCTCGTTGAGGTCGATGTGCTTGATCTCGACGTTGGTGACCTTGATGCCCCAGCCATCGGTCTGTGCGTCGAGGATGCGCTGCACGTCGAGGTTGAGCCGCTCGCGTTCGGCCAACATCTCGTCGAGCTCGTGTTTGCCCAGCACGACGCGCAGCGTGGTTTGCGCGAGCTGGCTGGTCGCCATCAGGAAATTCTCGACCTGGATGATGGCCTTGGCCGCGTCGACGACGCGGAAGAACACCACCGCGTTGACCTTCACCGACACGTTGTCGCGCGAGATCACGTCCTGCGGCTCGACGTCCATCGTCACCACGCGCAGGTCCACGCGCACCATCTGCTGGATGCCGGGGATCACGATCACCAGGCCCGGCCCCTTGACCTTCCAGAAGCGGCCGAGCTGGAAGACGACGCCGCGCTCGTACTCGCGCAGGATGCGCAAGGCGCTGAACAGCAGCAGCAGGACGAGGATCAGCAAGCCGCCGAAGCCGAAATTGAGGTCGAAGATCATGGCTTTTCTCCCAGTGTTTGAGCAGGTTCGGGTTCGGCGCCGACTTCGAGCGTGAGGCCGTGCACGGCGCGCACGCGCACGGCCTGGCCGGGCTGCAGCGCAGCGTCGCTGCGCACGCGCCAGCGTTCACCGTGCACGAGGGCCCAGACCTCGTCGCCGATGACGTCGGTGACGACGCCGGCGGCGCCGGGCAGTTCTTCGGCGCCGCTGACCACCGGCCGCCGCCGCGCCCGCAAGGCCATGCCACCGCCCGCCAGCACGGTGGCGGCCGAGGTGGCGGCCAGCAGCAGCACCAGCGCCAGCGGCACGCCCAAGCCGGGCACGTCGCGGTCGAACAGCAGCAGTCCGCCGGAGATGAAGGCGATCAGCCCGCCGGCGCCGAGGATGCCGAAGCCCGGTACCAGCAGTTCGGCTGCCATCAGCGCCATGCCCAGTGCGATCAGCGCCAGCCCGGCGTAGTTGACCGGCAGCATCTGCAGCGCAAACAGCGCCAGCAGCAGGCAGATCGCACCGGTGACGCCGGCGACGCCGAAGCCGGGCGAGCTGAACTCGAAGATCAGGCCGTAGATGCCGATCATCATCAGGATCAGCGCAAAGCTCGGGTTGGCGATCACCGCCAGCAAGCGCTGACGCGCGTCGGGCAGCACGCGCTCGTGCGTCAGGCCGGCGCTGCGCAGCACGACGTCTCTGGACTGCACGCGCACCGTGCGGCCGTCGATGCGTTCGAGCAGTTGCGTCACGTCGTCGGCCAGCACGTCGACCACCTGGGCGCGCAGCGCTTCGGAGGCCGTCAGCGTCACCGCTTCGCGCACGGCGCGCTCGGCCCATTCGGCATTGCGCCCGCGCAACTGGGCCAGGCCGCGGATGAAAGCGGCGGCGTCGTTGACCTGTTTGGCCGTCATCGTGTCGACCGGCCCCGAGCCGCCAGCGCCGCTGGCCGCGCCCGAGGCCGGTGCCGCCGGCTTGTCGGTGCTGCCCGGCAGGCCCGGCATGCCGATCGCCACCGGCGTCGCGGCGCCCAGCGTCGTTGCCGGCGCCATCGCCGCGATGTGGGCGGCATAGAGGATGTAAGTGCCGGCACTGGCGGCACGCGCGCCCTCGGGCGACACGTAGACGACCACCGGCAGTGGCGCCGCGAGGATCGCCTGGATGATCTGGCGCATCGAGCTGTCGAGCCCACCCGGCGTGTCGAACTCGATGACGACCAGCCGCGCGCCCTGGTCCGCGGCGCGGCCTATGCCGCGCACCAGGTAGTCGGCGCTGGCCGGTCCGATGGCGTCCTGCACTTTCAGCACCACCACCGGTGCGCTGGCCCAGGCATTGCCGACGCCCAGGCACAGGCACAGCAGCAACGCCCACCACCCTGGAAGCGGATGGGTCCGACAAGCGGTCGCAAGGTGCTGAGCCGTCATCCGGTGCCTTTCCAACGGGCACCGACATAGTCTGCCGAGAAGGCCTATGCGTCAGGCGCCTGATTCAGGCGCCATGTTGGCAGTCCGCCCGGCTTCGAGATTGACGCCGATCAAGAGCCGGCCGGTCGGGCGACGGCTGCGCTCGGCGCCATGGTCGGCGCCTTCGTGACACGCACCTTGCCGCCGGTGGTGACGACGATCACCGCGTCGCCGGGCGCCAGTTGCTCGCTGCCCACCGCCTGCACGACCGAGCGGCGCTCGCCGTTCTTCAGCTGAAGCAGGATTTCGACCGCTTCTTCGCGTGTGCTCATTCGTTCCACGGCATTGCCGACGACGCCGCCGACGACGGCGCCGATGACGCCGACGACGATGCCTTCGCGCCGGCCACCGACCGAAGACCCGGCGACACCACCGGCGATGCCGCCGGCTGCAGCGCCGACGCCGCTTTGTGATCCATCGACCGTGACGGGGCGCAGCGACAGCACGACGGCGTCGACCACGCTGGACAGGCGCTGGGCATCACCGCGCTGGACGACGTCGGGGCTGGTGGTGGTGCAGCCGGCCAAGGCGGCGATGACGGTGGCGGTGGCGAGCAGGCGTTTCACGGTAAGGTCTCCTTGTATTCAGGATCAACGCAGTGACGGGCGCGGCGTTGACCGCAGGGGGGCGCGGCGCTGTCGCGTCAGCCATGCACCCGGCTGCTGCGAGGCACCGAAGCGAGCAGGAAGTCCATCTGGTCGACCACGATGCGGCGCCCGCGCAGGATCATGTCTTCGTGCAGGCTGGGCTCGTAAGGCAGGTAGAGCAGGCCCATGTGGGCCTCTTCGGGCAGGCGGCTGCCTTTGCGACCGTTGCAGGCGCGGCACGCGGTGATGCAGTTCATCCAGCTGTCGGCGCCGCCGCGCGACACCGGAATGATGTGTTCGCGCGTCAGGTCGTCAACATGGAAGTGACCGCCGCAGTAGGCGCAGACCTGGCGGTCGCGGTTGAACAGCTTGGGGTTGCTCAGCGCCGGCGTGAGCCGCCAGGCGCGCGAAGGCACGACACCGCGCACGGCGACGATCGGGTGCACGTCGATGCGCGACTGCAGTCCGGTGCTGCGCTGGATGCCTCCACGCAGCACGTGAAAGGCGTCGCCCAGCGTCCAGGCCACACCGTCGCTGGCATACAGAATGGCCGCCTCGCGTGGCGAGATCCACGCCTGCGGGCGGCCAGACACGTCAAGCTGCAACACGTCCATAAGCGGAGATTAATGCAAACCGCATGACATGTTCCTGACCCCGGCATCGCGCAAGCGCCGATGTCGCCTGTACAGCACAGCGCCGCGGGCTGCGAACTAGGTCGTTGCATCTAGAAAATTTTGGCTCAAGTCCATGGCCGGGGCGCCGATAGCTACAAAATAGAACGATCGTTCGTTTCATTCCGGATTCTTTTGACCGCTTCCTCCTCATCGCCGAGCCAGCCGACACCGGCCGCAGCCAAGACTTTGCACAAAGGTCAGCAGACGCGCGCCGCGATCCTCGACGCCGCGCTCGGCCTGGCTTCGCACATGGGGCTGGAGGGCTTGTCGATCGGCGCGCTGGCCGAGGTGATGCAGA
>JAUYAJ010000683.1 GCA_030693565.1 Rubrivivax sp. | reverse complement strand
CGCTGACGGCCGGGGTCGAGTTCGGCGCCCTGCGGGCCGGCGACACGGCCTTGCGCGCCCCGGCGGCGCAATGGTGGCTGGCGGCCGACCTCGAACCCGCGCCAGGTGGGACCACCGGCCCGCGCCGGCTCGAGCGCAGCGAATGGGTGGCGACGCTGCAGCAATACACCGGCGCCCAGCGCAAGGACGGCAGCACGCGGCCGCTGGAAACCATCGGCATCAAGTTCAACCGCTACAGCGGCGCGCACCTGTACTTGACGGGCCAGGCGCACAGTGCCTTTGCCGGCGGTGCCGGGGCCTATTCGATCGGCCTCATCGGCGCCGGCGTCAGCACCGCGCCGGTGGCGCGCGGCTGGCAGGTCGGCGTCGAAGCGCTGGTCGGGGCTTCGGGTGGTGGCGGCGTTGACACCAGCGGCGGCGGCCTCGTGCAGTCGGTGGCCTGGGCCGGCTGGCAGGCGACACCGGCCAGCCAATGGCGCATCGGCGTGGGTGGCCTGCGCTCGATGCGCGGGCCGCTGTCGACCCCGGTCGTCGAGCTGGCCTGGAACTGATCGTTCGCGCAGGCGACGCCCTGATCGGTGGGCGGCCGTCATCGGCACTCTGCCGGCCACGGTCACGCTCAAAGACCGCAATCAGCGCTGTGACCGCTGGGCCCGGCCATGCAATCGCCGCCACAGCGCCACGAAAAACTGCGGTTGAACGACTTGTCCTCAAGCTTCTTGACGTCGACAACCGCCGCTGCGCGACCTCAATCAGCTTAGGGATGTGGACCCGCACCCGGGCTGCCTAGACTTCGCTGCCGACAGCGATCGGGCGCCACCACGGAGCCCCGCGCGCCACGGTTGATCGGAGGCGTCATCGATGGGCATGCCAATGCAGCGGCACCTGGTTGCCGCGGGCCTGCTTGCTGCGGCGCTCGGCCTGTCGGCCTGCATGACCGTGGTCATCCAGGCGCCGGACGGCGCGGTCCGGGTCGAGCATGGCGTGGGCTTTCTTCGCATCGAATTGCCGCCGACGCAGACGGTCATCTCAGGTGCGGTTGCCGGTGTTGGCCTGGCGGCAACGCCGCTGGGTTGGCATGTCGGCTATGCCCGCCAGCGCTGGGCCGTCATGGGGCCGCAATGCAGTGCCGTGCTCTGGCTGGACAGCGCGACGCTGGATGCCGAGACACGGCGCTGGCTGTCCCGTCTCGATCAAGTCTGCGCCCTTGACTCGGCCGTCGCGGCTTGCAGATCGGATGGAACCTGTACACGAGGAGTCAGACCATGAAAGCCCTTCACTGGGGCGCCTTGCTGAGTGCCTGTCCGCTGATCCTGGGCTGCGCCAGCACGGTGAACCCACCGCTGCTGTTTGGTGACCACACCACCTATGGCCTGCACCTTGGCAGCGAGCCGGCATCGACCGGCGGCTCGGTGGTACTGGGCTACAAGGCACGCAGCCTGGCGGTTGTCCCGGTGTCTGTGTTGCAGCCTGACGGCAGCGCCGCGGCGATTCGCAGCAAGGACGGCGACCCGAACGCTGCGAGAGACACCGATGCGCTGTCGGTGTTCGCGGTCTTCGAGAACCAGGCCGAAGAGTCCGGCGACACGAAGTCCGCCGTACGCCTTGGGCAGATCTTCGCCACCGGCCTGGCCGCGCAGAGCCTCACCCGCGGCATCCGGTGTCGTGCTGACCCTGCGGACGATGCGTGCAAGAAGGCCCCGGCGCCAGCCGTGTCAGCGGCCCAGAAAGTGACCGCTTCGACTGCACTGACTGCCGAGAACGTCGACAGCGTGCTGGATACGGCCCTCAGGCGCGTTCTCGCCGAAGTCGGCGGCGGCAAGGTGGCCGCCGGCGCCGCGCCAGCAACCGAAGCGCCCTACCAGTCGCCTTTGGTGTTCGTGCGCACCGACACCATCGGCATCAACATCGGCGGCTCGATCGTCGAGCAAGGGATGCGATTCGCGATTGGCGCTGACTTCAACAACGTTGCCTTGATTCCGCCGGCGACGCGGAACGGGCAAGGGCGGCACTCGGACCTGTATGCCATCGACGCCGAGGGCAAGCGGACGGACGTGTTGTCGGTCTTGGGTCAGTTCGAGTCGACCACGGCGACCAAGGGCTTGAACCTGGGCCTCAAGCGCTATTTCGCCACCGGGCTGGCGGCCCGCAACCTTGCCCAAGCGCTGGGCGCAGAGATTGCGAAACAGCCGCCACCGGATCCGGCGACGCCAGTCAAATGAGCCGTCACGCCGTCACGCCGTGACGGCGGGCCCGTCACTCACAACGTATGCGGAGAAGGAACATGCCGACCAAGAAGACGAAGTCATCGAAGACCAAGGCCGCTGCATCAGGTCTGCTCGATCTGCGACAGACGCCGGACCTCGAGCCGACACCGGACCTGGAGCCAACGCCCGATCTGGGTGGCCCCGTGCCCAGGCGAGCCACCGCGGCGCCTCTGGCATTCACCGGCGCCACCGGCGACGATCTGCTGCGCATTGCGCGCTTGCATCTGGGTGAGGAGTACATCTTGGGTGCACGCGCTCCCTTGACCAACCCGAACTGGCGCGGTCCCTGGGACTGCGCCGAGTTCGTGTCCTGGTGCGTGATGCGCGCCAGCGGTGTCATTTATGGCGCTGAGCCGCGCCAGGATCCGATGCTGGCCGACGCGTTCACCGGTTTCTGGGCCCGTCATGCGGAAGACGGGCGCCACACGGTCCCGCTCGACGTGGCCGCTGCCACGCCCGGCGCGGCGGTGCTGCGCAAACCGGTGGCCGGGCAGATCGGCCACATCGTGTTTTCGGATGGCCGCGGCGGCACCGTCGAGGCCCACAGCCGATTGCGCGGCGTGATCGAGTCGACATTGAGCGGCAGGCGATGGGACTACGGCATCCTGGTGCCGGGCCTGCGCTATTTGCAGGCCGAAACCGCGCCCGAGCTGAAGCCGCCCAAAGTGTTGATGCGACTGACGCAGCCTTTGACACGCAGCGACAGGGTGAAGAAGGTGCAGGAACGCCTGGCCGCGCTTGGATTTGCGGTCGGCACGCCCGACGGCATCTTCGGGCCCCAGACCGCGCACGCGGTGCGGCACTTCCAGGCCGTCAACGGGCTGGTGGCAGACGGTGAAGTCGGCCCGGCCACGCTGGTGGCGATGGAACTGAAGATCTGACCAGCGGGCGGCGGTGCAACCCGGCAGATGGGTTGCGTCGTCGCAGCGCGCGCCAAGCGCGCGGCTGAGTCATCAGCGGCCGGCTCCGCTCAAGCACAAAGACCGCGCTCAAAGCCACGACTGCTGGCCCTGGCCACCCGATCGCCGCCTCGGCGCCGCGAGAAAGTGCGCTTGTACGGCTTATCCTCGGCCTTGCGACCGGGGCATCAACCGACGTTAAGATTTCAGGCCCAGCAGTCCCGGCCACGGTCCCCCTTTGCAGCCCAGCGCTGCAACGTCAAACATCGTTTGGAATTTCACAATGAGCAATCAACAGCCGACCATCATCTACACGCTGACCGACGAAGCCCCGGCGCTGGCGACCTTCGCCTTCCTGCCTGTCGTGCGTGCCTTCACCGCGGCGGCCGGCATCAAGGTCGAGACCAGCGACATCTCGCTGGCGGCGCGGATCCTCGGTGCCTTCCCCGAACTCCTGACCGAAGCGCAGCGCGTGCCCGACAACCTGAGCGAGCTCGGACGGCTGACGCTGCAACCCGACGCCAACATCATCAAGCTGCCCAACATCAGCGCGCCGGTGCAGC
The DNA here is from genome assembly GCA_030693565.1 of Rubrivivax sp. GTDB lineage: Bacteria > Pseudomonadota > Gammaproteobacteria > Burkholderiales > Burkholderiaceae_C > Rubrivivax. The sequence continues at coordinate 1,598 of JAUYAJ010000683.1, read as the reverse complement.
AGCTCGAAGGCGCGATCAAGGAACTGCAGGCCCACGGCTACAAGATTCCCGACTACCCCGAGGATCCGAAGACCGACGAGGACAAGGCCATCCGCGCCCGCTACTCGAAGTGCCTGGGCAGCGCGGTGAACCCGGTGCTGCGCGAAGGCAATTCGGACCGGCGCGCCCCGCTGGCGGTCAAGCAATACGCGCGCAAGAACCCGCACAGCATGGGCGAGTGGAGCATGGCCTCGCGAACGCACGTGGCCCACATGCGCCACGGCGACTTCTATCACGGCGAAAAGTCGATGACACTGGACCGCGCCCGCGAGGTCAGGATGGAACTGCTGACCAAGAGCGGCAAGACCACCGTGCTCAAGCCCAAGGTGGCGCTGCTGGCCGGCGAGATCATCGACAGCATGTTCATGAGCAAGAAGGCCTTGTGCGAGTTCTACGAAGAGCAGATGGAAGACGCGCGCCAGACCGGCGTGATGTTCTCGCTGCACGTGAAGGCGACGATGATGAAGGTCTCGCACCCGATCGTCTTCGGCCACGCGGTGAAGATCTTCTACAAGGAGGCCTTCGCCAAGCACGCCAAGCTGTTCGAAGAACTGGGCGTGAACGTCAACAACGGGCTGGCCAACCTCTACGACAAGCTCGAGACGCTGCCGACGTCCAAGCGCGAAGAAGTCATCCGCGATCTGCACGCCTGCCACGAGCACCGGCCCGAACTGGCGATGGTCGACTCGGCCAAAGGCATCTCCAACCTGCACGCGCCCAACGACGTCATCGTCGACGCGTCGATGCCGGCCATGATCCGCATCGGCGGCAAGATGTGGGGCGCCGATGGGCGGCCGAAAGACACCAAGGCAGTGATCCCGGAGAGCACCTTTGCCCGCATCTACCAGGAGGTGATCAACTTCTGCAAGACGAACGGCAACTTCGACCCCGTGACGATGGGCACGGTGCCCAACGTCGGCCTGATGGCGCAGCAGGCCGAGGAATACGGCTCGCACGACAAGACCTTCGAGATCGCCGAGGACGGCGAGGCGCGCATCGTCGACATCGCCAGCGGCGAGGTGCTGCTGGTGCAGCAGGTTGAAACCGGCGACCTGTGGCGCATGTGCCAGGTCAAGGACGCGCCGATCCGCGACTGGGTCAAGTTGGCCGTGACGCGGGCCCGCAATTCGGGCATGCCGGCGCTGTTCTGGCTCGACCCGTACCGCCCGCACGAGCACGAGCTGATCCAGAAGGTCGTGAAGTACGTGCAGGAGCACGACACCAAGGGACTGAAGCTCGAGATCATGTCGCAGGTGCGCGCCATGCGTTACACGCTGGAGCGCGTGGTGCGCGGCCTGGACACGATCTCGGTCACCGGCAACATCCTGCGCGACTACCTCACCGACCTGTTCCCGATCATCGAGCTGGGCACCAGCGCCAAGATGCTCTCGGTGGTGCCGCTGATCAACGGCGGCGGCCTGTTCGAGACGGGCGCCGGCGGCTCCGCCCCCAAGCACGTGCAGCAGCTGGTGAAGGAGAACCACCTGCGCTGGGACTCCCTCGGGGAGTTCCTGGCCCTGGCCGTGAGCTTCGAGCACCTGGCCACCACCACCGGCAAC
>JAUYAJ010000225.1 GCA_030693565.1 Rubrivivax sp. | reverse complement strand
CGCGCCCAGGTCGGCCAGCGCCGCCGGGGCCCACGGCGCCGGCCCCTGGGCCAGGTAGTCGGCGACGCGGTGGCGCGCCGCGTCTTCAGGGCTGAGCTGCGGCCGCGACTGCGCCGACGCCAGCTGCACGCAGACTAGCAGCAGCCAGGTGGCGAACTTCATTCAGCCAGCACCTCAGCCAGGTAGAGCGCCGGTTCGCCTTCGGCGTCGGCGCTGAACAGCACCTGGCGCTGGTCGGGCGTGAACGACGGGTGCGGGTGGGTGACCTGGCGGCTGCCCATGTGCACGCGCCAGCTGCTGTCGTGGCGGGCGATGCGGCGCGTCGTGCCGGCCTTGAGGTCGAACAAGTGCAAATAGGGGTCGGACTGGATCTGGTGGGCGCCGGCATCGGCGACATCGGCCGGCGAGCCGCAGCCGTCGCCGACGATCAGCGTGCCGTCGGCATTGCTCATCAGGTGCGAACAAGCCGGCATCTGCATCAAGCGCCGGTTCTCCAGCGTCAGCGGGTCGAGCGAGCAGATCCAGCGGTCGCGCTCGCCCTTGAGGTAGGAGACATAGATCATCGACGAGCCGTCGGGCACCCAGAATTCATGGGTGCAGCTCTCACCTTCGTCGTGGACCTTGCCACAGCGGCGGTTGCTGCCGTCTTCGTCGATGAACCACATGCGCGCGTCGATGAGGTCGTGCGGGCCTTCATGACAGTAGGCCACGGTGTTGTCGTCGCCGGGCCGGTATTGCGGGTGGCCGAGCCAGCCCTTTTGATCGAGGATGACTTCGCGCTGCCCGCTCGCCAGGTCGATGCGGATCAGCCGGCAGCGCGGCTGGCAGTGATACATGTCGTGGAACTTCTGCCAATCGGAGAGCGGAAACCAGTCGCTGGCCAGGATCTCGATGCCGACCATCTTCGTGCAGGCACTGTTCGCAACCCAGGTGCCGTAGCCGACCCAGCCGTCGGGCACGGTGTAGGCGACTTCCTCGTGCAAGTCGTCCAGTTGCAGGCGGATCAGCTGGCGCTCGGCGCGCACGAAGTACAGCAGGCGGTCGTCGGGGCTGAGGAAGCCGCCGAAGGTGTTCTCGCCCAGACCGTCGGTGAGCTGCAATGCCGACTGCGAGGCCAGGTCGAGCAGGTGGTAGTTCCAGTTCGGACCCGGCGCGGGGCCAAAGCCAGCGCCAAAGATCAATCGGGCGCCGTCGTTGGTGAAACACTTCTGATAGAAGTAATTGCGATGGCAGGTCACGTCGGTGGGGGTCAGCCGCGTGATGCTCGCCCCGGTGTCGGGGTCGTGCCGGGTCTCGAACTGGAGCTGTCGGTGGCTGTGCTTGGCCATGGTGTTTACTGGATGCGTTGCAACAAGGCCTGACCGCTGACGACCAGTCGGCGCGCGGCATCGGCGTCGCTGGTCTTGCGGTAGGCCACGGTCTCGAAGACTTCGCGCATGAACTTGTGCATGCGCGGGTGTTCGAACAGCGGCGCCGGCATGTCGATGCGGCCGGCCTGCCGTTGAGCCTTGATCTGTTCGTGGGCCTGGAGCTCCAGCGCCGGCAGCTGATGGGTGGCGCGCAGCCGCTCGAAGGGGCCGCGCGCCGACGGCAGACCGCGTGTGCGGCCCAGCAGGCCCGCCGCTTCGTCGTCGGTGAGCATGAAGTTGATGAAGCGCGCCGCGGTCTCCGGCTGGCGGCAATTGCGGCCGACCGCGTACATCAGCGTCGGGCGGCCGAACATGCCGCTGTTGAGTGCGCCGGGCAGGGTCGGGAAGGCGCCCAGCGCCAGTTTCTGTGGCGGCTTGAGGGTGCTGGCGCGCAGCGCGATCACCTAGTCCCGGGTGTAGTTGCCAGCCCAACGACCATTGACCCAGTCGGGCTGCTGCTCGGTGGGTTTTTCGGCGCCGCCCAGGCTGGCGCGCAGCGGCAGCGGGGTGGCGACATGGCCGTCGATCAGGCGCCGGTAGGTCTGCACCCAGTCGAGCGCGGCCTCCTCGTCCATCGCCACCCGCGTGGTGCGCGGGTCGATGAAGGGCATGCCGCGCTTCTGGTGCACATGGGCCTGGGCCAGCAGAATCATGTCGTAGAGCTCACCGTCGAGCGGGAACGCGTCGTCACCCAAGCGGGCGCGAAACGCCGGCCCGCTGGCGAACAGTTCGTCCCAGCTGCCGGGCAGCGCCAGGCCGGCGCGCTGGAAGCTGGTCTGGTTCCACAGCATCACGCGGGCGCTGTACGACACCGGCAAGGCGTTCAAGCGCCCGCCGACGACACCAGTGGCCAGGTCATCGGCGCCGAGCTGGTCGAGCGCCATCGCGCTGGCATAAGGCCTCAGGTCGGTGAAGCCGGTGCCGCGCTTGGAGAACATCGCCAGCCAGGCCCAGTTGATCTGCATCAGATCGGGCTCGGAGCGCCCGGCCACCTGGGTCGTCAAGCGCTCCAGGTAGCCGTTGAAACCCATGTACTCGGCCTTGATCTTGAGACCGGGGTTGCGCTGCTCGAACAGTGCAATGGCCTTGAGCGTGGCGCCATGGCGGGCGGCACCGCCCCACCAGGCAAAGCGCAGCGGCGCCGGCGCCGCGCGTAGCAGCGCCGGCGCCGCCAGACCGGCGGCTGCCGCGGTCAGCAGGGCACGACGCCTCATCCCAGTGCCACGCCGCTGACGGCGTCGAACAAGTGCGCGCGCCGCAACTGCAGGTGCAGCGTGCAGGCCTCGCCGCGACCGGTCTCGGCGAGCTCGCCGGCTTCTTCGGCCGGCACCCGGGCCGTCATCGGCAGCGTGCCGAGATCGAAGTGCACATAGACCTCGCTGCCCATGTGTTCGACGAAGCGCAGCCGCGCCGGCACCGGGTGGCTGTCGCCTTGCGGCCGCGGCTTGGCGCTGATGTGCTCGGGGCGCAGACCCACGCGCACCGCGCCGGTCTGCCCGGCGGGCAAGCGCGCCGCGGGCAGCGGCAAGGTCTGACCGCCCAGCTGCAGCACCACGCCGTCGCCGGCGCTGACCAGCGCGGCCTCGTGGATGTTCATCTCCGGCGAGCCGATGAAACCGCCGACGAAGGCATTGGCGGGCCGGCTGTAGAGCGCGGTCGGGGTGTCGACCTGCTGGATCACACCATCCTTGAGCACGCAGATGCGCTCGCCCATGGTCATGGCCTCGGTCTGGTCGTGGGTGACGTAGACCACCGTGGCTGGCTGGCCGGCGTCGCGCAGCGTGCGGTGCAGTTCGGTCAAGCGCACGCGCATCGAGGCACGCAGCTTGGCGTCCAGGTTGGACAGCGGCTCGTCGAAGAGGAAGACGTCAGGCTTCTTGACGATGGCGCGGCCGACGGCCACGCGCTGCGCCTGGCCGCCCGAGAGCTGCTTGGGATAGCGGTCGAGCAGCGTCTCCATCTCCAGCAGCTTGGCGGCGTGGCGCACGCGCTGGTCGACCTCGGCCTTGGGCGTGCCGGCCAGCCGCAGGCCGAAGGCCAGGTTGTCGTAGACCTTCATGTGCGGATAGAGGGCGTAGTTCTGGAACACCATCGCGATGCCGCGCTGCTTGGCCGCCAGCGCATTGACGACGCGCCCGCCGATCCACAGCTCGCCGCCGCTGATGCTCTCCAGGCCGGCGATCATGCGCAGCAAGGTGCTCTTGGCGCAGCCCGAAGGGCCGACCAGCACCATGAACTCGCCGTCACGGATGTCCAGGTCGACGCCATGCACGGCCTTGAAGCCGTTGGGGTAGACCTTTTCGATTTTTTTCAGGCTCAGCTGCGCCACGTCGTCAACCCTTGATGCCGCTGGAGGCGGCGCCGTCGATGAAATGGCGCTGGGCCATGAAGAACACCGCCACCGATGGCAGCAAGGCCACCACCGAGATCGCGATCACGTTGGCCCAGGCCACTTCCTCGGTGGCGCCGATGCTCATCTTCAGCGCCAGCGACACCGGGTATTTCTCGACCGAAGCGAGGTAGATCAGCGGGCCCATGAAGTCGTTCATGGTCCAGATGAACTGGAACACGATCACCGAGATGATGGCCGGCTTGAGCAGCGGCACGATGATGTGCCAGAGCATCTGCAGCGCGTTGCAGCCGTCGATCATCGCCGCCTCTTCCATGTCGCGCGGGATGCCGCGCAGGAACTGCACCAGCATGAAGACGAAGAAGGTGTCGGTGGCGAAGGCCGAGGGCAGGATCAGCGGCCAGTAGCTGTCGAGCATGCCGACTTCGCGGAACATCAGGTACTGCGGCAGGCGCAGCACGATCAGCGGCAGCATCATCGTGCCCACCATCACCGCGAACAGCGACTTGCGGCCGAAGAACTCGAAGCGCGCGAAGGCGTAAGCCACCAGCACGCAGGAGATCACCGTGACCACGATGCGCGGCACGGTGATCAAGAAGGAGTTGAGGAAGTAGGTCGCGAAGGTGTATTCGGTGCTGGTCTTCCAGCCCTTGGCATAGGCCTCGAAGCTGAAGCGTTCGGGCCAGAATCCGATCTCGGTGAAGATCTCGGCGTTGGTCTTGAAGGTCGCGCCCACCAGCCACAGCAGCGGGTAGAGCATCAGCAGCGCCACCGTGCCCAGCGCCAGGTAGCGCGGCCAGGCGGCGCCGCGGTTTTCGGCCACGGCCGCGCTCATCGCCGACCCTCCTTCTCGCCGGCGTAGAAGACCCAGTAACGCGAGCTCCAGAACGACAGCCCGGCCAGGGCCGCCACCAGCGCGAACAGCACCCAGGACAGCGCGGCGCCGTAGCCGAGGTTGAAGTAGCGGAAGCTCTGGTCGTAGATGTACAGCGCCAGCACGTAGGTCGAATGCAGCGGGCCGCCTTCGGTGATCATGTAGGGCGCGTTGAACTCCTGGAACGCGTGCACCATCTGCATGATCATGTTGAAGAAGATCACCGGCGTGATCAGCGGCACCGTGATGCGCCAGAACTGCTGGCTGCGCGAAGCGCCGTCGATCTCGGCCGCTTCATAGAGCGACTGCGGCACGTTCTGCAGCGCGGCCAGGAAGATCACCATCGCCGAGCCGAACTGCCAGGTGAACAGCAGCACGATGGTCCACATCGAATAGTGCTCGTCGGCCAGCCAGGGTATGGGGTCCATGCCGAGCTGGACCAGCACGCCGTTGACCAGGCCGTGGCGGGCGAACAGGAAGCGCCAGAGCACGGCGACCGCGATCGAGCCGCCCAGGATCGACGGCAGGTAAAAGGCCGAGCGGAAGAAGTTGATGCCGCGCAGCTTGAAGTTCAGCACATGGGCGACGAAGAGCGCGAAACCGACCCGCAGCGGCACCCCCAGCGCGGCGAACCAAAGCGTCACCCCCAGCGACTGGCGGAACAGCGGGTCCTCGAATGCCAGCTCGCGGTAGTTCTGCAGCCCGACGAAGACCGGCGGGTCCATGACGTCGTACTGCGTGAAGCTGAGCGCAAAGCTCATGACGAAGGGGAACAGCTTGAAGCCGACCACCCCCAACACGAAGGGCAGCACGAACAGGAAGCCCAGTCGCTTGTTCTCGTACATCAGTGGGGGTCTCGATCGGATCCGGGCCGGCGCCGCACGCGGCGGCGCCAGTGTCAGCGTGCCAGCCAGCCGCCGTCGACGGCGACGGTATAGCCGTTGACGTAGTCGGAAGCCTTCGAGGCCAGGAACACCACCGGACCGGCGAGGTCGTCGGGCACGCCCCAGCGGCCCGCTGGGATGCGCTCGAGGATCGAGGCGCTGCGGCCAACGTCGGCGCGCAAGGCCGCGGTGTTGTTGGTGGCCATGTAGCCCGGCGCGATGGCGTTGACGTTGATGCCGTGACCGGCCCATTCGTTGGCCATCAGCCGGGTGATGCCGACCACCCCGCTCTTGGACGCGGTGTAGGACGGCACCCGCACGCCGCCCTGGAACGACAGCATCGAGGCCACGTTGATGATCTTGCCGCCGCTGCCCTGGGCCAGAAAGGCGCGCGCCATCGCCTGCGAGAAGAAGAACACCGACTTCAGGTTGAGGTTGATGACGTCGTCCCAGTCAGCCTCGGTGAACTTGATGGCGTCTTCGCGGCGGATGATGCCGGCGTTGTTGACCAGGATGTCGACCCGTCCGCCCCAGGTCTTGACCTGCACCACCAGGCCCTCGATGCAGCCGATGTCGGACAAGTTCGCGCGCAGGTCGAGAAAGCGCCGGCCCAGCGCCTCGATTTGGGCCCGGGTCTGGCCGGGATCGGACAGATTGACCCCGGCGATGTCGGCGCCAGCCTCGGCCAGCGCGCGCGCCATGCCTTGGCCCAGCCCGGTGTCGCAGCCGGTGACGATGGCGACGCGGCCTTGCAGTTGGAAGTTGTCGAGGATCACGGGGTGTTCTCTGGCAGTGGGCTCAACGCAGCGTGGTCATGGCCACATGGTCCATGTCTTTGAAGACCTGGTTCTCGCCCACCATGCCCCAGATGAAGGTGTAGGCCTGGGTGCCCACGCCGCTGTGCATGCTCCAGCTCGGGTTGATCACCGCCTGCTCGTTGCGCACGACGATGTGGCGGGTCTCGGTCGGCTCGCCCATCATGTGGAAGACGACGCCGTCGGCCGGCATGTCGAAGTAGAAATAGACCTCCATGCGGCGGTCGTGGGTGTGGCAAGGCATGGTGTTCCACAGGCTGCCCGGCTCGAGCTGGGTCATGCCCATCAGCAGCTGGCAGGTCGGCAGCACGTCGGGCACCAGGAACTTGTGGATGGTGCGCCGGTTGCTGCTCTTGGCGTCTCCCAGGGTCTCGGGACTGGCCTGGGCCAGCGTGACCTTCTTGTTCGGGTAATGGCAATGTGCCGGCGCGCTGTTGAAGTAGAGCTTGGCCGGCTGCGCAGCGTCGACGCTGGCAAAGCTCAGGTCCTTGGCGCCCTGGCCGACGTACAGCGCCTCGCGCGCGCCGACCTCGTAGGTCTCGCCGTCGACCACCACGATGGCGGCGCCGCCGATGTTGATCAAGCCGAGTTCGCGGCGCTGAAGAAAGAAGTCGGTGCCGGTGTGGCGGCCGAGCTCGGGTGCGAAGCGCACCGTCTGGCTCACCGGGTGGATGCCGCCGACGATGATGCGGTCGATCTGGCTGTAAGTCAGCGTCACCTGCTCGGGCACGAACAGCTGCTCGACGAGGAAGTGGCGGCGCAAGCCGGCGGTGTCCAGCGTGCGTGCATGTTCGCTGTGGATGGGTTGACGGATGTCCATGGCAGTCCTGATTCAAGGTGGGTCCAGACCCATGATGGACCTGGAGCGCAGATGGGCGGCAAGCCTAAAGGCTGCGCCGGCTGTTGTGGAATAGTGGTTTCTAATTAGTGAACCACTGTTTCGTTTTTTCTTTCCGGTGGCTATAGTACCCCGAAACCAGGTCGCGGTGGCCGGGTGCGCCGTCTGCACCCATGCCCGCCGCGACCCAGCAGGAGTCCCTCGATGAGCCCCTTCTTCGACCCCGCCAGCACGCCCTGGACGGAACTCGGCGACGGCATCCGCCGCAAGATCGTCGGCCACACGCCCGGGCTGATGTCGGTGCTGGTGCACTTCGACAAAGGCGCGATCGGCATCGCCCATGCGCACGAAGAGCACGATCAGATCGCCTACGTGCTCAGCGGCGCCTTCGAAGCCGAGATCGACGGTCAGCGCCGCGTGCTGCGCGCCGGCGAAGCCTTCACCGCCGCCCGCCTGCAGCTGCACGGCGTGGTCGCACTTGAGGACAACAGTGTGCTGCTCGACCAGTTCACACCCCGGCGCGAGGACTACCTCAGCCCTTGAAGCAGATCGGTTACCCCACTCAACCGGGGCGCCGCACTGCAGCGGCCACCCATTGGAGGGCGCGCGACCTGCGTTCGCAGCCCGGGGCAGGCGTGAATCCGCGGTGCCCAAGAACGACAAACATCGGAGACTGAACCACCATGAAGAACCCCAACGTATGGCCCGGCTGCGCCTTGTCCACGATCAGCCTTGCGGTGCTCGCGCTGGCGCAGCCCGCGTTTGCGCAAAGCGATCAGCGCATTGAGGTCACTGGATCGCTGATCAAGCGCCTGGCGGACGAGGGCGCACTGCCCGTGACCACCGTGCGCGCCGAACAGCTCGAAGCGCGCGGCCACACGGAGCTGAAGGACTTCATGCTGGAACTGCCACAGGCCAGCTCGCTCGGCAGCTTCGCCGGCACGGCAGGCCCGATGACGAGCCTGCGTGGTTTCGGCCCGATGCGCACGCTGACGCTGCTGAACGGCCGCCGCCTGGCCAAGGAACCGCTCACCAACCAGTATGTCAGCGTCAACGTGATGCCACGCATGGCGCTGTCACGCACCGACATCTTGCGTGACGGCGCCAGTTCAGCCTATGGCTCCGACGCCATCGCTGGCGTGCAGGCCTTCTATACCCGGCGCAACTTCGAGGGCCTGAACATCAAGGCCGAAGCGCTTGAGCCCTCACGAGACGGCGGCGGTGACTACCGAAGCCTGGGCTTGATCGGCGGCGTCGGCAATCTCGCCAGCCAGGGCTGGAACTTCTACGGCGCGGTGGAGTACCAGAAGCGCAAGATCCTGCTGCGCGAAGATCGGCCCGAGCTCAATACCGGCCTTGCACAACTGGGCATCAACACCACGGCCCAAGGTGTCAACGCCACGCCCGCCAACTTCACCGACCCGACGAACCCCGTTTCTGCGAACCGCACATTGCGCTGGAATCCGTACTTCGCCAGCGGATGCCTGGCGCCTTACTCGGAGCCCAGCACCGTCAGTGGCCGGCAAACCTGCTGGCTCGATTCCAACGACACCTACACAGCCTTCAACAACGGCAACGACATCCTCACCGTGTATGGCAAGGGCTCCTTGGCCTTGGGCGCGCACCAGCTGAGCCTGGAATACAACCTGGGCAAGTACACCGTGTTGCAGAACAACCCGGCCACGCCCGTGACCGTGCGTCTGACCAACTCCCACCCGTACTACCCAGGCAATGGCATCGTGCCCGCCCTGGCCGCAGCCAACCTCAACGGCCGCCCCATCGACGCTTTGTGGAGCGTGGCCGACACCGGACCGCGCGAACGCAACGACGGTCACAGCAACCAACGTGTGATGGCCACGCTCGAAGGTGAGCTGGGCCGCTGGAACTACCAGGCCGCCGTCCATCACGGATGGAGCGAACGCGAGACGCGTGCCGGCAAGGGCTGGAACAGCGTCACTGGCGTGGCCACCGTGCAAGGCACTGCCACCACGCTGTTCCTCGACCCGCGCCTGAACCCCTTCGGCCTGCAGGACGCTGCCGGCCTGGCCGTGCTGCGCGCGACCTCGCTCGAGGGCCGGACCTTGCGCGTGCACCGCGCCACCAACACCAGCATCGACGCCACCATCAATGGCTCGGTGTTCAAGCTCGGCGGCGGTGATGCCGTACTGGCCGCCGGCGCCGAATTCCGCAAGGACGGTTGGCAGGCCATTGGTCTGGAGAGCAACGACCCCAAGGCGGCGCTGAACAACCAGATCGACATCCTCGGCGGTGACGGTCAGGCGGCCGGCGCGCGCGCCAACTCGAGCAACAAGATCAGCCGCGACATCACCTCGGTGTTCGCCGAGCTGGAGATGCCGTTCACCAAGACCTTGACTGCCAACGCAGCGCTGCGTGCCGACAGCTACAAGGATCTGAACGAAACCAGCGTCAACCCCAAGCTCGCACTGCGCTGGCAGCCGATGAAGGAGCTGGTGTTCCGCGGCTCGGCCAACACCGGCTTTCGCGCGCCGGCACTGCCCGAGATCTACAGCAGGGAAACCGAGCGAACGCTGATTCCGACCTTCAACGACCCCTTCCTGTGCCCCTCGGGGGGCGCCGTGGCGACTACGGCGGCCGGCTACACCGCGGCCCAGGTGTGCAACCTGACGGGCCGCAACCAGATCACCAAGGTGCCTGGCAATGCACAGGTCGGCCCGGAGAAGAGCACCAGCTTCACGCTCGGCCTGGCCTTCGAGCCGGTACGCGGCGTGTCCGCCAGCCTCGACTACTGGGAAACCGAGATCAAGAACATCATCGGCAATCGGTCGATCACCTTCATTCTCAACAACGCGTCGCTTTACACCAGCTTGTTCCGGCGCGAGGCCGACGGCACGCTGTCGACCGACGCCGTGTTCAACCCGCCGAGCAATCTGGGCTCGGTGCGTGGTGCCGGCATCGACCTGTCGCTGCTTGCGACCTTGCCGCAGACCGACGTGGGCCGTTTCACGCTCGGACTGGACGTCGCCTACCTGACCCGCTGGGAGGCCAAGACACCCGAGGTCAACGGCGGCGACTGGGTTTCGGCACTGGGCTTCTACAACGATGTCGTGCCAGTGAACCCGAACGCAGGCCTGAGCAACGCCACCCGCGGCCTGAACCACCGCTGGCGGCACACCGCCAGCGTGGCCTGGGCGCGCGGTGACTGGGGTCTGCAGTTGTCGCAGCGCTACCAGAGCAAGGTCGCCGACCAGAACCTGGCCGCCCGCACCGGTGCCGGCACCACGGGCCCGCGCGCCGTGGCGTCCTACGAGCAGTACAACCTGGTCGGCACCTGGCAGGCCACCAAACAGCTCAAGCTGTCGATGGCGGTGAACAACCTGACCGACAGGACCCCGCCGCTGACCAACCACAACGGCTATCTGGGCTACCTGACCAGCAGCGTCGACGTGCTGGGGCGGGCCTACCGCGTGACGATGGACTACAAGTTCTGATGCGTCGTCGCACCCTGGTGGTGCTTCCCGCGGCGGCCACCTTGGTGGCCGCCGCGGGTTGCGCCAGCACGCCGGCGTCACCGGCATCACCAGCGTCACCGGCGCCGGAGCGGGCCTGGTCCTACCCGCTGGCCAACGTGCGCCCGGCGCTGCACCTGGTCGGCGACAGCACGATGGCGGACAAGCCGCCAATGCCCTTGCACCCCGAGCGCGGCTGGGGCCAGCTGCTGCGCGAGTTCATGCTCGAACCCGCTCGGCTGGTCAACCACGCAGCCAACGGCCGCAGCACGCGCCGCTTCGTTGACGAGGGCCGCTGGCCGCACCTGGTGCAGCAACTCGCTCGCGGCGACCACGTGCTGATCCAGTTTGGTCACAACGACCAGAAGGACGATGACCCGCGCCGGTTCGCCCCCGCGCAGACCGACTTCAAGGCCTACCTGCACAGTTTCATTGCCGACGTGCGCGGCAAGGGCGCCACGCCGCTGCTGGCCACGCCCGTGGTGCGGCGAAAATTCGACGCCAGCGGCCGCATCGTCAACACGCTGGGCGGCTGGCCGCAAGCACTTCGCGAGGTCGCCGCGGAAAGCGGCGTGACGCTGATCGACATGAACGCGCTGACGGCCAATCAACTCGAGGCGGCTGGACCCGATGCGAGCAAGGCGCTGTTCATGTGGATCGCCCCCGGCCAGTGGGCCAGCCTGCCCGACGGCCGCAAGGACGACACCCACTACGTCGAGGCCGGCGCGCGTGCCACCGCCGCGCTGGCGGCGCAGGCACTCAAGCAACAAGTGCCGGCGCTCGCCGGCTGGTTCCGCTGAGAGCTTGAGAGACCATCCCATGGACGCGAGCCCATGGGATGGCCTCTCAAGCTCTGAGCCTCAGATTCCCGGCAGGGTCAGCCTGGCGATCTCGCGCCAGCCCGCCTTCGGGCTCATGTCCTTGAGATTCCACTCGCGCTCGTCGAAAGCGCGGCGGGTCGGCGCGTGCTGGGGGTAGCCGAGCGCATGCTCGACTTCCGAATCGATGATGCGGCCGCGCCCGGCCGCCATGTCGCGCAGCAACAGTGAGTCGATCGCGTCGCGGTCCCAAGGCCTGGCACCGACGGCCTGGGGCAACTCGGCCTCAAGCTGTGCGGCAGGCATGGCACGCACGTCGGCCGGCAGCTTGGACTCGGTGACGACGCGGATCTGCGCCTTCGCAGCACTCAGATTGCCAGTCGGCGGCACGGCGCGGCCGCTGCGATCGGTGGCGATGTTGTCCTGCAGGAACAATTCGACATCCGCATCACCGCGGAGCGTGAACAGCGGCGTGTGCGCCAGCGTGTCGGGGCCGTGGCGCAGCACATTGCCCACCAGCACCACATGGCCGACCTGGAAGGGCTTGCCGATCCACTCACCGGCGTGCAGGTTGTAGTGCGCGGCGCGGGTGCCGGGATTGAAGATCAGGTTGTTGACCATCGCACCTTGGGCGCCGCCCTTGAAGAGCGCATTGCGCTCGCGGTTGCTGGCGTAGATGTTGCGGTAGATCAGCACACCGCTGGTGTTGTCGTGGATCAGCGAGCCCTTGCTGTGTTCGCCCTTCTCGTGCACCGAGTTGCTCAGGCTTTCGTAGATCAGGTTGTGGCTGAATGTGATCTGGTGCGAGGTCCCGGCGCGCCACTGTTCGGGCGTGCTGCCGGTGAATCGCGGGCCGCTGGCCGACAGGTTCTCGTCGGTGGCCCAGCTGAAGCTGCAGTGATCGACGATCACGTTCTTCACCCCGCCCACGGTGGAGATGCCATCCTGGTCGCCGCCGCCCTTCTTGGGCCGGCCGAACTCACCAGGACGGAAACGCAGGTGCTGGATCACGACCTCACTGGCCGCCACCATCGTCTCGGCCTTGACGACGCTGATGCCAGGGCTCGGCGCGGTCTGCCCGGCAACCGTGAGGAACGGGTTCTTGATGACGATGTTCTTCCCGCCCATGTCGATCACGCCACCGACCTCGAAGACGACGATGCGCGGGCCCTCGGCCTCCAGCGCGGCCAGCAACGAGCCTGGACCACTGGCGGCCAGCGTTGTCACCCGCAGGATGCGCCCACCCTCGCCGCCGCGCGTGGCTGCGGCCCAGCCGCGGGCGTCGATGGTGTGCGGGTTGACACCCGCCACTTGCGCGGCAGCGTTCAGCACCAGCAACGCGGTGGCGGCCAGCAGGCTGCCTTGGATGACTCTCATGCGTTCACTCCATCAAGTCGGCCATCGCCGACGGGTCGATCAGCGCGCCGCGCTGTTGCACCACGCGCGCGGCGAGCAGGTTGCCGGCGTGCGCGGCTTGTTCGGGCGTGGCGCCGCTCAGGCGCGCGGCGAGGTAAGCCCCGGCGAAACTGTCGCCGGCCGCGGTCGTGTCCACCACTTTCGGCACGTGCAGGGTCGGCACCTCGACCGGCCCCGCAGAGCCGGCGCGCACGAGCGTGGGCAAGGCGCCGCGCTTGACGACGACCTCGGCGCACGCAAGCGCCAGCGTGTTTTTCAACTGCGTCGCAGCGTCGAGTTCGCCCGCCAGCGCCTGCTCGTCGTCAAGCGTCATCAAAGCCAGCGTGGCCACGTCGGTCGCCGCGGCAAAGGCGTCGCGCGCCGCTGCAGCGCCTTGCCACAAGCGCGGGCGGTAGTTGTTGTCGAAGGCCACCATCGCGCCCCGGGCGCGCACCCGGCCGGCCAGCGCCAGCAGTCGCTGACGGCCAGCGGCGGGCAGGATGGCCAGGCTGATGCCACTGAAGTACAGCGCGTCGATGTGTGCCTCTTCTTCTTCGAGCGGCGTCGTCGGCGCTTCGAAGTACGCACGCGCCGCCGCCTGCTCACGCCAATAGCTGAAGCGACGCTCGCCGCTGGCGTCGACCTCGATCAGGTAAAGCCCGGGCAGCCGGCCGGCAATGCGGCGCACGCAGCCCAGGCCCAGACCTTCGGCGGCCCAGCGCGTCATCAAGCCGCTGCTCAGCGCGTCATCGCCCAGCGCGGTGGCGTAGTCGACGCTGATGCCGTGTCGGGCCCCGCAGCGCGCCAGGTAGACCGCCGTATTGAGGGTGTCGCCGCCAAAGGTCTGGCGCATCGCACCGAACGCTTCGCCCTGCAGTTCGAGCATGCATTCGCCGAAGGACACCACCCGAATGGCTCGACCCATGGAAACCCCTAGCTATTTTCGGAACGTTGTTTCGATATTCTACGAAGGCGCTGGCCAACACGCCTTCGTACAGACCCCAGTCCCGCCTCTTCACCGGCCCCTCCATGCTCGACACATTGCTGCTGACCGGCGCCGCCGGCACCCTCGGTCGCGGGCTGGCGCCGGCGCTGCGCGGCGCCTGTCGGCGCCTGCTGCTGTCCGACCTGCCGGGCCCGCTGGCGGCGCACGGCATCGCTGACGCCCTGCCCTGCGACCTGGCCGACGGCGCTGCCGTGCACCAGTTGCTGGACGGCGTCGACGCCATCGTCCACCTGGGCGGCTATTCGGTTGAAGGCCCCTTCGAGCCCATCCTGCAGGCCAACATTCGCGGCCTGTTCAACCTCTACGAGGCGGCGCGTCGGCGCGGCGTGCCGCGCATCGTCTTTGCCAGCTCCAACCATGTCACCGGCTGCTATGGCCAGGACGAGCGCATCAGCCCGCTGGACCCGGCGCGACCCGATGGCAACTACGGCGTCAGCAAGCTGTTCGGCGAAGGCCTGGCCAGCCTGTACCACGACCGCTACGGCATCGAAACCGTCTGCCTGCGCATCGGCACCTGCCTGCCGACACCGCCCGACCGGCGCGCGCTGGCGACCTGGATCAGCCCGGCCGATCTGGCGCGTCTGGTGATCGCCGCGCTGACGGCGCCGGCGGTCGGCTTCCTGGTGGCCTACGGCTGCTCGGACAACCCGCGCCGCTGGTGGGACACCCAGGCCGCCTGGGACCGGCTGGGCTATGTCCCGCAAGACAGCGCCGAGCCGTTTGCAGCGGCCGTGCAAGCCATCGCGCCCGCCGCCGGCAGCCCCAGCGCCCGCCTGCAGGGCGGCACTTTCCTGGCCATCGGCCCGTTCGACGACGACCCCCGCGGCACTTGACGCCGCACCCCTGCCCCCACACTCGATGGAGACGACGATGAGACTGATGAAGACCTTGCTCGCCTGCGCCCTGCTGGCCGCCACTGGCAGCGCGGCACTGGCGCAAACCATGAAAGCTGCCGATGTCCACCCCGCCGGCTACCCCACCGTGGTGGCGGTCGAAAACATGGGCAAGAAGCTCGACGCCGCCACCCAAGGCCGCATCAAGTTCCAGATGCTCCCGGGCAGCGTGCTCGGCGGCGAAAAGGAGATGATCGAGCAGACCCAGGTCGGCGCGATCCAGATCCTGCGCACCTCGCTGGGCCCGGTCGGGCCGGTGGTGCCTGAGGTCAACGTCTTCAACATGCCGTTCGTCTTTCGCAGCATCGCCCACATGCGTGCGGTGATCGACGGCCCGATCGGCCAGGAACTGCTCGACAAGCTCAGCGCCAGCCCGGCGCGAATGGTGGGCCTGGCCTGGATGGACGGCGGCTCGCGCAGCCTTTACACCAAGAAGCCGGTGCGCAAGCCCGACGACTTGAAGGGCCAGAAGATCCGCATGATGGGCAACCCGCTGTTCGTCGACACCATGAACGCGATGGGCGGCAACGGCATCAGCATGGGCTTTGGCGAGGTCTTCACCGCGCTGCAAACCGGCGTCATCGACGGCGCCGAGAACAACCCGCCCAGCCTGTTCACCACCAACCACTTCAAGACCGGCGCCAAGTTCTACACCCAGACCAACCACCTCATCATTCCGGAGATCCTGGTGATGTCCAAGGTGGCCTATGACAAGCTGAGCGCGGCCGACCAGGCGGCGGTGAAAAAGGCGGCGCGCGAAGCCCAGCTCGAGCAGCGGACGCTGTGGGACGCCGCCGTGGCCGACTACAGCACCAAGCTCAAGGCCGAAGGCGTCGAGTTCATCGAGATCGACAGCAAGCCCTTCTTCGACGCCACCGCACCGGTGCGCGCCAAGTACGGCGCCGCCTACGCCGACCTGATCAAGCGCATCGAAGCCGTCCGCTGACAGCGCGCCGATGAAGGATCACCCGCTGGCCCGTGGCCTCGACGCGCTCTACCTGGCCTGCATCTGGAGCGCCGGGCTGGCGATCTTTCTGATGTCGCTGATCATCCCCTTCGGCGTCTTCACCCGTTACGTGCTCGGCACCGGCTCGCAGTGGCCGGAGCCGATCGCCATCTTGCTGATGATGGTGTTCACCTTCATCGGCGCCGCGGCCACTTATCGCGCCGGCGCCCACATCGCCGTGTCGATGTTGACCGATCAGCTGCCGCCGCGGCTGCAGCGCGCCATGGCCTTGCTGGTGCACGGCCTGATGCTGCTGGTGTGCGGCTTCGTGCTCTGGTACGGCACCCGGCTGTGCCTGGAGACGATGGGGCAGTCGATCGCCGAGTTGCCCTGGCTGCCGGTGGGCGTGACCTACGCCGCCATTCCGATCGGCGCCGGCGTGACCCTGCTCTTCGTTGCCGAGCACCTGCTGCTGGGCTCGCAGGCCGAGCGCAAGGTGGTGGCTTACGAGGCGAATCACTGATGGACGCCTTCGTCCTGCTCGGCAGCTTCTTTGCCCTGATGATGGTCGGCATGCCGATCGCTTACGCGATGGGGCTGGCGGCGCTGGTCGGCGCGCTCTGGATCGACTTGCCGCTGGACGCGGTGATGATCCAGCTCGCCGCCGGCGTCAACAAGTTCAGCCTGCTGGCCATCCCCTTCTTCGTCCTCGCCGGCGCCATCATGGCCGAGGGCGGCATGGCGCGCCGCCTGGTGGCCTTTGCCGGCGTGCTGGTGGGTTTCATCCGCGGCGGCCTGAGCCTGGTCAACATCATGGCCAGCACCTTCTTCGGCGCCATCTCGGGCTCGTCGGTGGCCGACACCGCCAGCATCGGCAGCGTGCTCATCCCTGAAATGGAGAAGAAGGGCTACCCGCGCGCCTTTGCCACCGCCGTCACCATCAGCGGCTCGGTGCAAGCCATCCTGATCCCGCCCAGCCACAACGCGGTGCTGTACTCGCTGGCCGCCGGCGGCACCGTCAGCATTGCCGCGCTGTTCATGGCCGGCGTGCTGCCCGGCTTGCTGATGGGGCTGACGCTGGCGCTGATGTGCCTGTTCATCGCCCACCGCCGCGGCTACCCCAAGGGCGAGGTGATACCGCTGCGCCAGGCGCTGAAGATCTGCGTCGACGCCTTGTGGGGCTTGATGACCATGGTGATCATCCTCGGCGGCATCCTCTCGGGCGTGTTCACCGCCAACGAGAGCGCGTCGATCGCCGTGCTCTGGGCCTTCTTCGTCACCATGTTCATCTACCGCGACTACCGCTGGAGTGAACTGCCCAAGCTGGTGCACCGGACGGTCAAGACGGTGACCATCGTGATGATCCTGATCGGTTTTGCGGCCTGCTTCGGCTACCTGATGACGCTGATGCAGATCCCGCTCAAGGTCACCACCTTCTTCACCAGCATCTCGGACAACAAGTACGTCATCCTGGCGCTGCTCAACGTCATGCTGCTGGTGCTGGGCTGCCTGATGGACATGGCGCCGCTGATCCTGATCCTCACCCCCATCCTGCTGCCGGTGGTCAAGTTGCTCGGCGTCGACCCGGTGCACTTCGGCATGATCATGATGGTGAACCTGGGCATCGGGCTGATCACGCCACCGGTCGGCACCGTGCTTTTTGTGGGCAGCGCGGTGGCGCGGTTGAAAATAGGCGTCGTCAGCCGGGCGATGATGCCCTTCTTCATCGCCCTCTTCATCGTGCTGCTGATGGTGACTTACCTGCCCTGGCTGAGCCTGTGGCTGCCCAATCTGATGGGACTTTGAGCGGAGACAGACACATGGACCAGGGACCGAAGGTCGACTACACGCCAGCCGCGCGCCTGCCCGACCCCTGCATCGAGATCCTCGACGAGCGCGCGCTGGCGCTGCGGCTGCTGTCGGGCACGCTCGAGCAGCTGGCCAGCGGCTGCTACTGGGCCGAAGGGCCGGTCTGGTTCGGTGACGGCCGCTTCCTGCTCTGGAGCGACATCCCGAACAACCGCATCCTGCGCTGGGACGACTGCTCGGGTGCGGTCAGCGTGTTCCGCTCGCCGTCGAACCATGCCAACGGCCTGGCCCGCGACCGCCAGGGCCGGCTGCTGGCCTGCGAGCATGGCAGCCGCAGCATCACCCGCACCGGCTACGACGGCCGCGTCACCGTGCTGGCCGAGCGCTACAAAGGCAAGCGCCTGAACTCGCCCAACGACATCGTCTGCGCCAGCGACGGCGGCATCTGGTTCACCGACCCGCCGTTCGGCATCCTGGGCTGGTGGGAAGGCGAGCCGGCCGCCCCCGAGCTGCCGCACGGCGTTTACCGGCTCGACCTGGACAGCGGTGAGCTGGTGATGGCGCTGGACGACTTGCAAGGCAGCAACGGCCTGGCCTTCAGCCCCGACGAGCAGCGGCTCTACGTGGTCGAGAGCCGGCACCAACCGAGTCGCTGCATCTGGGTCTACGACGTCGACGGCGCGCGCCTGCACAACAAGCGGCTCTACGTCGACGCCAACGGCAGCGGCGCCTACGACGGCATCGCGGTCGACCAAAGTGGCAACGTCTGGTGCGGCTTTGGCAGCAGTGGCGCGCCGGGCGCGGACGCCGCGGCGCTCGACGGTGTCCAGGTCTACGACCCCGAAGGCCGGCCACTGGCCCGCATCGCGTTGCCCGAACGCTGCGCCAACCTGTGCTTCGGCGGCCCCAAGAACAACCGCTTGTTCATGACCGCCAGCCATTCGCTGTACGCGCTGCACGTCAACGCGCGTGGCGCGGTGTGAGTGTGAGCGCGCCCGTCCTCATCCGCATGCACGAGCGCGACAACGTCGCCGTCGTGGGCAACCTGGGTGGCCTGCCCGCCGGCACCGTGCTGCCTGGCGGCGTGGTGCTGCGCGACAAGCTGCCGCAGGCCCACAAGGTGGCGCTGGTCGACCTGGCCGCCGGCGCCGAGGTGCTGCGTTACGGCGTCGCCATCGGCCGCGCCAACCGCGACATCGCTGCCGGCAGTTGGGTCCACGAACGCCTGCTGGACATGCCGGCGGCGCGGCCGCTGACCGGGCTGCCGATGGCCAGTGCCGCCGCGCCCGCCGCCGCGCCGCTCGAAGGCCACAGCTTCGAGGGCTTCGTCAACGCCGACGGCTCGGTCGGCACCCGCAACCTGCTGGCCATCACGACCACGGTGCAATGTGTGGCCGGGGTGCTCGACATTGCCGTCGAGCGCATCCGCCGCGAACTGCTGCCGCGCTATCCGCATGTCGACGGTGTCGTCGGCCTCGAACACAGCTACGGCTGCGGCGTCGCCATCGACGCCCCCGACGCCTTGATCCCGATCCGCACGCTGCGCCACATCAGCCAGAACCCGAACTTCGGCGGCGAGGTGATGGTGCTCAGCCTGGGCTGCGAAAAGCTGCAGCCCGAACGGCTGCTGCCGCCGGGCAGCATCGCCATCGGTGGCCATGTGCGCCTGCAGGACGAGCAGCATGTGGGATTTGGCTCGATGATCGACGCCGTCATGGCCACCGCCGAGCAGCACCTGCAGCGGCTCGAGCAGCGCCGGCGCCAGACCGTGCCCGCCAGCGCCCTGGTGGTGGGCGTGCAATGCGGCGGCTCCGACGCTTTCAGCGGCGTCACCGCCAACCCGGCGGTGGGCTTTTGCACCGACTTGCTGGTGCGCGCCGGCGCCAGCGTGATGTTCAGCGAGACCACCGAAGTGCGCGACGCCATCGACCAGCTGACCGCGCGCGCTGCCAGCCCCGCCGTGGCGCAGCGACTGGTCGACGAGATGGCCTGGTACGACGCCTACCTGGCGCGCGGCGGCGCCGACCGCAGCGCCAACACCACGCCCGGCAACAAGGCCGGCGGCTTGAGCAACATCGTCGAAAAGGCGATGGGCTCGATCGTCAAGAGCGGCAGCGCGCCCATCGTCGGCGTCATCGCGCCGGGCGATCGCCTGGTCGCGCGCGGGCTGAACTACGCCGCCACCCCGGCCAGCGACTTCATCTGCGGCACGCTGCAGCTGGCCGCCGGCATGAACCTGCATGTCTTCACCACCGGCCGCGGCACGCCTTACGGCCTGGCCGCCTGCCCGGTGCTCAAGGTCGCCACCCACAGCGAGCTGGCGCGGCGCTGGCACGACTTGATGGACATCGACGCCGGCCCCATCGCCGACGGCACGGCAACCATCGAGGAAGTCGGCTGGGCCATGTTCCACCGCTTGCTCGCAGTGGCCAGCGGCCAGCGCACCTGGGCCGAGCAACACCGGCTGCACAACGCGCTGGTGCTCTTCAACCCGGCGCCGGTGACCTGACGCCGCCGGATCAACGGCGCTTGCGCCAGAAGCTGCCGGTCCAGTCGATGGCGTGAATCGTTTCGTCGATGCCGTGAGCGGCGCGGAAGTCGCTGACCGCCGCTTTGCACCCAGGCAGCGCGTAGTCGTCGACGATGCAAAAACCGCCGGGCGAGAGCTTGTCGTAAAGGCTTTCCAGCGCGTCGATGGTGGAACCGTACATATCGCCGTCGAGCCGCAGGATCGCCAGCTTGTCGATTGGCGCGTGCGGCAGCGTGTCCTTGAACCAACCTTCGAGGAAGACCACCTGGTCGTCGAGCAGGCCGTACTTCCTGAAGTTGGCGGCCACCTGGTCGCGCGAGATCGCCAGGTAGCTGTGCACATGCAGGCGGTCGCCGCGGTCTGCCGGGTACTTTTCGAGGTCGGGTTCGGGCAGGCCGGCGAACGAGTCGGCGACGAAGACTCTGCGGGTGTGGTCCTCGTAGGCCGCCAGCGCCGCGCGCATGAAGACACAGGCGCCACCGCGCCAGACGCCGGTCTCGATGAAGTCGCCTTCGATGCCGTCGGCGAGCACGGTCTCGATGCTGCGCTGCAGGTTGTCCAGCCGTGCCAGACCGATCATCGAGTCCGCATATCCCGGCCAGACCCGGCCTTCCAGGCGCTCGCGCTCGCTGTAGTCGGGTCGCTTGACCAGTTGCAGGCTGCGCTTGTTCAGCCACTTGTCGACCCAGGCCACGAGCATGCGCTTGAGCGGCGGCCTCTCGTCGTTCAGCGCCACCATCGGCACCGGTGGATCGGGCCAGAGGGCGAACGAGATCGTCTTCTTCATCAGGTCAAGATAGAGCGTTTGCGCGTTGTCCATGGTCCCCTTTCGTCGTCCCTCAAGCGAAGACCGTGACGCTGCAGTCGACACGCGACCGTCGTCATCGGCAATGCCGCTCCATGCTAGGCCGCTGAGCGGCGACGCCAATCCCCAGGATCGGCAGTCGCCACCGGGCGCCTGACTAGGGCCGCCGAAACGGCGGCGGCCCCGCCGGCTCCCACTGCGCGCCGCGCGTGCAGGCGCGTCCTGCCACGAGGCGGCGTCCTGTGGACGGTCAAGGTGGCGCGGCCAGCCCGGTCTGCAGCGCCGCCCGGTAGTCCAGTGGCGCCTGGCCCGCGCGGCGGGCGAAGAAGCGGCTGAAGTAGGACGAATCGTCGAAGCCGAGATCGCGCGCGACCTCGGTCACCGGCGCCGCGCTGTAGGCCAGCAAGCGCCGCGCCTCCAGCAGCAGGCGATCGTGCAGCAAGTCCAGCGCCGACAGTCCGCACGCAGCGCGGCAGTTGCGGCTCAGGTGATCCGCGGTCACCTGGAGTTGCGCGGCGTAAAAGCCCAGCGGCTGGTGGCGCCGCAAGTGCAGTTCGATCAAGGCGCGGTAGCGCTGCACCAGGGTGTCGCGCAAGGCGCGCCGGTTCTCGGCGATCGAGGCCGGCGCAGCGCGGCGCAGGATCCAGGTGACCAGCAAGACCAGGTGCGCCTGCAGCGCTTCGTTGCGACCGGGTTCCGAGCCTGAAAACTCCTCGGCCAGCGCCGCGCACAGGGCCTGCAGGCGCGCCGCGTCGGCGCTCACCGGTTCGCCCTGCAGCAAGCATGTGCTCGTCAACATCGCTGTCAGCGTCGGCGCAGCGGCCAGGGCCCGCACCAGCCGCGCTGTCGGCACCGTCACCTGCTGACCGGTGCTGGCGCGTTCGTACTGGAAAGCGTGCACGCAACCAGGGGCAATCATCAACACCGCAGGCGCCTGCACGAGATGCGGCACTCCGTCGAGCTCGACCCGCGCCTGGCCGCTCGACAACCAGTGGATCTGGTGCAGGCCTTCGTGGCGGTGCGCCGGAATCGTCCAATCCATGGCCTCGCCACGCACCGCGATCGGCTCCCAGTGCAGCCAGTCATCCGGCCTGAAGTGGCGAACCTCGCGGAAGGCGACGGCTGGGGCGGTGGCTCTCATCAAGGCCGGAAATGTACCGAAGTGATCCGGAATGTCCATGGCCTCGGGCTCAGCGTCGCGACATGATCCACCCACCAATGCCGCCAGCGCCACGCACCGGAGTCCCGCCATGAACCCACACCGCCGCACGGTCAGTCTCAGCTTGCTGCTCGCCGCGCTGTCCATGGGCAGCATGGCCAATGCCCAGCCGGCACAAACCGTCGTCTGGACAGGATTTCCGGCTGGCGGCCTGGGCGACCAGGTCACGCGCCCCTTGCTCGAGCAGCTCAAGGGCCGCTACCCCGGCACGCTGATCCTGGAAAGCAAGGCCGGCGCCGGTGGCCGCATCGCGGCGGACTTCGTCAAGCGCGCGCCGGCCGATGGCGCCACGCTGCTGCAGGTGCCTTCGTCGGTGGTCACGCTGTACCCGCACACCTACGGCAAGAAACTCACCTACGACCCATTGACCGACTTCGTCGCTGTCGCGCCACTGGCGGCCTACACGATGTCGATGACGGTCGGGCCGATGGTGCCGCCCGAAGTCAAGACCGTGGCCGACTTCATCCGCTGGGTCAAGGCCAACCCGGACAAAGCAAACTACGGCACCCCGGCGCTCGGCTCCGCGCCGCACTTCACCGGCATGATGTTCGAGCGCGCCGCCGGCGTCGCCCTCAAGACCATTCCGTACAAGGGCGGCGCGCCGCTGCTGCAAGACTTGCTGGGTGGCCAGATCCCGGTCGCTTTCAACGTCGTCAGCGAAGTGCTGCCGCACCTGAAATCGGGCCGACTTCGCGCGCTGGCTGTGGCCAGCCCGCAGCGCTGGGCCGCCTTGCCCGAGGTGCCGACCATGGTCGAGCTCGGCTACAAGGACATCGTCGTGGTCGAATTCCTCGGCTGGTATGCGCCCGCCAAGACCTCGCCCGAACTCGTTCGCAAGCTCAACGCGGCGGTGCAGGACGCGCTCGATTCGCCGGCGATGCAAGAGGTCTTCACGCGCATCGGCCTGCTGCCCTTGCGCGACACCCCAGAGGCCTTCGCGGCCCATGTGAAGCGGGAGATCGAACGCTGGGGTCCGCTCGTCAAGGCCACTGGCTTCACCCCCGAGGACTGATGGCCACCGTCACCTTGACCGGTGCGCAGGCGCTGGTGCGCCTGCTGCAGGCCGAAGCCGTGCCGGCAGCGTTCGGCATCGTCGGCGGCAAGCTCGCAGCGCTGTTGCATGCGCTGTCGCAGTCACCGATCGCGTTCGTCGGTGTGCGCCACGAGGCCGCGGCGCCGATGATGGCCGCAGCGGTGTTCGCCAGCCAGGGCCGCGTCGCGGTGGCGCTGGGCGAAATGGGGCCGGGCGCATTGAACCTGGCCGCCGGTGCCGGCGTGGCCTTCAACAACAACCTGGCTGTGCTGTTGATCACGACCAACCAGCATCGCGCCGCGGCCTATCCGCACCAAGGCATGTTCATGGACATGGACACGCGCGCGGTGCTGGCGCCGCTGACCAAGTGGGGCGCCGTGGTGCACGACGCGCGGCGCCTTCCCGCGCTGGTGCGCACGGCATTCCGCGAGGCACTCAGCGGCAGACCCGGGCCCGTACACCTGGACATTCCGCACGACGTGCTGACCACATCCGTGAACTGGCGCAGCGACGAGTTCGACATCGGGCCCGATCGCTACCGCGCCACGTCTGCCCCGCGCCCCGCAGCGCACAGCGTCGCCGCGGCTGCCGCCCTGCTGCAGGGCGCGCGGCGGCCGCTGATCGTGGCCGGCGGC
>JAUYAJ010000677.1 GCA_030693565.1 Rubrivivax sp. | reverse complement strand
GCCTTCTTCGGCATAGGTGTCCAGCGTCGCCAGCCCGGCGGCGCAGGCCAGCGGGTGGGCCGAGTAGGTGTAGCCGTGGAAGAACTCGATCACGTGTTCAGGGCCGGTCATGAAGACATCGTGCATCGCCTGGCGCGCGATCACCGCGCCCATTGGCACGCTGCCGTTGGTCAGGCCCTTGGCCACGCACATCAGGTCGGGCGTGACGCCGAAGGTCTGGGCGGCGAAGGGCTGGCCGGTGCGGCCGAAGCCGGTGATGACCTCGTCGAAGATGAGCACGATGCCGTGTTTGTCGCAAATTTCGCGCAGCCGCTGCAGATAGCCCTGGGGCGGAATCAGCACCCCGGTGGAGCCGGCGATCGGCTCGACGATGACGGCGGCGATGGTTGAAGCGTCGTGCAGCGCCACCAGGCGTTCGAGGTCGTCGGCCAGATCGGCGCCATGGGCGGGCTGGCCGACACTGAAGGCGTTGCGGGCCAGGTCATGGGTGTGGCGGATGTGGTCGACGCCGCTGAGCAAGGTGCCGAACATCTTGCGGTTGGCCGGAATGCCGCCGACCGAGATGCCACCGAAGTTGACGCCGTGGTAGCCGCGCTCGCGGCCGATCAGCCGGGTGCGTGTGCCTTCGCCGCGCGCGCGCTGGTAGGCCAGCGCCATCTTCAAAGCCGTTTCCACCGCTTCCGAGCCCGAATTGGTGAAGAACACCTTGTTCATGCCCTCCGGAGCGATGGCGGCCACACGTTCGGCCAGCTCGAAGGCTTTCGGATGCGCCATCTGGAAGGGCGGCGCGAAGTCGAGTTCGGCGGCCTGGTCCTGGATCGCCTTGACGATCTTGGGCCGGCCGTGGCCGGCGTTGACACACCACAGGCCGGCGACGCCGTCGAGGATTTGCCGGCCCTTGTCGTCCCAGTAAAACATGCCTTGCGACCGGGTCAGCAGGCGCGGTGCCTTCTTGAACTGGCGGCTGGCGGTGAAAGGCATCCAGTAAGCGTCGAGGTCCTTGTACATGGTGGGTTCCTGGGTTGGAGGGCAAGGCGTCGCAGTGGCCAAACTCTACGCCAGTCCAGCCGGTTTGCGGCGCGGCTTCGGCGGCGCGGCGGCGAGGGTGCCGGCAGACTCGCGCAGCGCGGCGTCGATCAAGGCGTCGGCCATCCACAGCGCGATGCGCTCGACCTCGCGGTCGGGCAGGCCCCAGATGTCTTTCAGCACCACATAGGGCTCGATGCCGTAGACCACTGACAGCCCGCGGTGCAGCCGCTCGCGCGCCGGTGCCGTCAGCTGCGGCGCCAGCGGCTCGATCGCGTGTTCGAGGATGCGCACCCGGTGGCCACGCCGGTAAGGTTCTTCCTCCAGCAAGCCGGCGCGCTCCAGCGCCCATTGCTCCAGCGCCAGCTGGGCGGCGGCGCGCAGCTGCGGCTCGAACTCCTGGAAGCGCGGGAAGGTCTGCTTGAAGAGCTGACGCACGCGCTCGCGGCCGTCGTGCTCGTCGTTGGCGAGGATGCGCACCGGCCCCAGCGAGGCGCCGATGACGGCGGTGATCAGCGCGCTGCGGCTGGGGAAGTAGCGGTAGGTGGTGGCGCGCGAGACCTTGGCGCGCACCGCGACCTCGGCCACCGTGGGGATGTGGCCGTCCAGACGGATCAAGTCCATCGCGGTGTCGAGCAGCAGCTTGAAGGTCGCAGCCTTGACGCCGCGCTCGGGCGGCGCAGGCGGCATGGTCGGCTGGGGCTGGCGTCGCGGCATGCGGGTATGTCCTGAGGTTGCGGGTGGCATTCAGCGCTTGGCAGCACGGCCACTTGACTTCTATCATGCGCCCACCACGTGTGAGACACAAGTCTCAAAACGGAAAACAGATCTCGCTGACCAGCGCCTGACGCGCCGCAAGCGCGGGGCCCCAAGGAGACCGATTCGATGCGTTTTGCCAGCTGGAGCTGGGGCGGACGGCCCCAGGTCGGCACGATCTCGGACTGCGGCCGCGAAGCGACGCCGCTGGCCGTGGCCGATGCCGAATCCGGCGTGCTCGAGCTGATCGAAGCGCGCGTCGCCGGCCGGCCCTTGCCCGCCGCCAGCGGCGCCCGGCTGCCGCTGCAGGCGATCGAGC
>JAUYAJ010000669.1 GCA_030693565.1 Rubrivivax sp. | reverse complement strand
AGCCGCCGGCGCCGCGGCGCGCGGGCCGCGGCCGGCGCTGGGCTTGATGACGGTGCGGTCCGACTCGAAGGCGGCGAAGGGGTCTGACGGCGGGTCTTTGTCGCTCATGGCATCCCTGCTCCTGTGTCAGCCGTCAACCGCGAATCGCCCAGAACTCGAGCGCCAGCCCGGGGAAGTCGCCAGCGATGTGCATCGCCAGCCCGCCCGAGGTTTCAAGCTGCTTCCACAACTCGTTGCCGCGCGTCTCGAGCTCGAAGTAGGTGAAGCCGGCGTGGTACGGAATCTGCCGCGGCGCCACCGGCAGCGCCCGCAGCGTGACGCCGGGCAACTGCAGGTTGACGAGGTCGCGGATTTTTTCGGCCGGACCGATCTTGACCTGGGTCGGAAAACGCGCCCGCAAGGTGTCGCCCGGCATCTGCGCATTGACAGCGAGCACGAAGCTGGCGGTGCGCTGCAGTTCGACGTCGGGGATGATGGCCACGCGGATGCCGAACTTGCGGTCCTGCAAGTCGATCGGGATCGCGGTCTGCTCAAGCACCATCGACAGCGACTGCCGCAGGTCGGCCATCACGGCGCGAAAGCAGCCGGCGAGGTCGTCGTGGCGATATTCGGGATAAGGCACGGGCCGGCGCTGATCGCGAAAAGTCGACAACTCGCCGGCCAGGCCGAGGCACAGTTCGTACAGGCGCTCGGGGTGCAGCACCGACAGACGCTGCAAGTGCGTGAACAGCGGCTGGTGGCGATTCACCACTTGCAGCAGCAGGAAGTCGGCGATCTCGCCAACGCCGGCGCGGCCCGGCTGGACCAGGCGCGAGGCCAGCGCCTCGCCGCGCTGATGCAGCATGCCGACGACTTCCCGCAGATAGCCGTCGAGCACGTTCTGCGCCGGCGCATGCAGCATCGGCGGCACGTACTGGGTGTCGAGCACGACGCGGCCATCAGAGCGCCGCTCGACGATGCGCGCCACCCCTAGCGTCGTATAGCCCTCGTTGGCGTCGCGCGCCAGCAGAAGCCGCAGGTTGAGGCGACCGATCTGCAGCGGCGCTTCGCGCAGGCTGGCCGCATGGCTGTCGGCGACCTCGATGTCCGAGGCCCGGTAGCGCGGCGGCATCGAGCCGTCGGCGGCTTCGACGTCGCTCTCGGCCACGCCGGGCCGGGCCAGCGGCACCGCCAGCACCAGGATCTCGTCGCGGGCGTCGGCAGGCACTTCGAAGGCCGGCGGTGCCGGTTCGTCGCCGGGGATGCCGAAGGCCAGGCCGTCGGGCAGCACGCCGCGCGCGCTGCTCAGCGCCACCCGGCCCAGCAGCAGCGCCGCGTCGTCGAGTTGCAGGGCGACGAAACCCCAGGGCCAGGCAGCGGTGGCGGTGATCCGGCCTTCGGCCTGGCGCCCGACAAAACGGTCTTGCTGCTGGAAATGTTGAGGCTGGAGGAACATGCCCTCCGTCCACATCACCTTGTTATGCCAAGTCATCTCTGAGGCTCGATTCCTGGTCTGGTTCGTAGGCCGCGCTGCGGCTGCCGCACTGCCGACGGATATCGAAGGCGACGCGGCGAACGATACACGGGCCAGCCAAGGTCGTCACCCTCGGCATCCCCTGAACTGCGGCCGACCCCCTCGGGTGGGGATGGCGGCGCAGCGCGCAAGCGCTATGATGCTTTCCTCTGGGAGGGCACCATCAACGGTGCACCGCCCCGCGGCGCGGGCCGGTGCACGGGCTCCGCCAGCGTCCGCAAACACACAGCCCGCGGCCAGGCGAGGCCGAACAAGACAAGGAGTGTTCCCATGAAGCACACACGTCACCTGAAATACAGCCTGGCGCTGGCCAGCTTGCTGGCTCTGCAAGTCCATGCCCAAGGGGCGATCGACGTTGGCTCGGCCTTGCCTGACGCCAAGTCGGTTTCCGAGGGCTTGTTCCCCGAAGAGGCCTGCGAACAGCTCAAGGCCGCCGGATTCAAGTGCATGGGCTTCAAGCCCGCGGTGCGCTATTCGCTGCCGGCAGCGTCGTTCAAGCTCGGTTCCGCCGAACTGCCTGACGGGCTGAAGAAGCAGCTCGAAGTCTTCGCCGAGGTGCTCAAGACCAAGCGCGGCACCGGCAAGGTGGTGCGCATCGAAGGCCATGCCGACGCCACCGGCGCGGCAGCGGCCAACATGCAGCTGTCGCAGCGCCGCGCCGAAGCGGTCAAAGAGTTCCTGGTCCAGCATGGCGCCGACGCGGCGATGCTGGCCCCGGTGGGCGTCGGCGCCTCGGCGCTGAAGAACGCCGGCGACCCGGCTGCGGCCGAGAACCGGCGCGTCGAGATCGGCCGGGCAACGCCGCCGACCTGAAGCCCTCCCCAGTGCCCGCCGCTTGTGGGTTTGGACCCAAAGGCCCGCCGCGTGCGGGTCTTTGTCATGGGCGGTCAGCGTGGCGTTGCAAGTCAGGGAATCTCGTGCGTGACCTGGCCGGCGTTGGTGAACTCGATGATGCCGCCCCAGATGCAGTTCAGCTTGGAGGTGTTGTTCAGCGCCGGCGCCCCGGCCAGCAGCACGGTGGGGGCGCCGGGCGCCCAGGGCGCTGGTGTGACGGGAATGCAAGGCATCGGCGTCAACACGCCAAGTGCGGCAGCTGTGGCCGCGGCCACCATCGGGTTGGCCATGCTCTGGCACGCGCCAAAGGGCATGATGTTCATCATCGGGATGTGGTCGAGGATGTTGGCGGCCGGCACATAGCTGGTCAGCACCATGTTCTTGGGCAACACCATCAGCGCGCTCGGCGCCATGCCGAACGAGCACTTCATCATCCCGCCCATGCAGGTTTGTTGTGGCATTGCGCGCCTCCTGTCTGCTGCTGCCCGGCGCTGCGCTCAAGGCGCCTGCGCCTCGCTGGTCCAGACGACCAGCGCAGTGAAATTGTCGTGGCTGGTCTTGTCGGCAGTGGCCCGCTGGACCTCAGCCGCCAGCGCGTCCAGCCAAGCCCGCGGCGAGTCGGCATTGGCCAACGTGCGCTCGAGGATGTCGTCGTCGATGTACTCCCACAAGCCATCGGTGCAGAGCAGGAAGACGTCGCCAGCGCACACCGCTTGGGCGCCGTCGGCGGCGCCGACCTCCAGCACGTCAGCGCCGATGCCCAGCGCCGAACGCAACTCGCTGCGCTTGGGGTGGCCGCGCATCTGCTCCACCGTCAGCATGCCGCTGTCGACCAGCGACTGCACCAGGCTGTGGTCGCGGGTGCGCTCGAACACGCGTGCATTGCGGAACCAGTAGAGCCGCGAGTCGCCAGCGTGCGCCCAGTGAGCCTGGTGGCCGACGAAGTCGAGCACCAGGCAGACCACGGTGCTGTGCATGTCAGCGCGCGCCGTGCCCGGCACGCGTTGGTCGATCAAGGCCAGGTTGGTGGCGCGCACCAAGTCACCCAGCTCATCGCCCAGCACCGTCGGTTGGCGCGAGAAACGACCGATCAATTCCTGGACGGCGACCCGCGAGGCGATGTCGCCACCGCCATGCCCGCCGGCACCGTCGGCCAGCACGCAGCACAGATGGTGATCCGAGTGCCAATGCCCGCAGGCATCTTCGTTGTACTTGCGTCCGCCGCGTTCCGACAGCAAGGCGACTTCGAGTGCCAGCATGGCGGTCGCCTCACTTGGGCCCGGGCTCGCCGTGCAGGCGGTCGAGCTGGGCTTCGTAGGCGCGTAAAAAGGCTTTGCCGAACAACTCCTCGAAGTCGTCGTGGGCCTCGCTGGACAGCTGGGCGAACAGTTCCTGGAACAGCTCCCACAGCCGCGCCTTGCGCGCCGCGGGAATCAGGCTCGTCAGGGCCGACTTGCGGGTCAGCTTGGATTCGAGCTGCTGGGGATTGAAGCGTTCGAGCACGCCTTCGAGCGCAGCGCGCATGCCGGCCATCACGCCGAGCTGGTGCGCGCGCAAGTCGTCGAAGGCATCACGCACGGCCGGCGCAGGTGCCATGAACCCAGGCGCCGGTGCGCCCAGCAAGTGTTGCAGCGCGACTTCGACCGAGGGCGAGAACTTCAGCGGGTTGTTCTCGCGGGCGACGATCATCGTCATCTCGGCCCGCATCTCGCGCTTGAGCGCGGCCCGCGCCACCAGCAACTCGACCGCGCCGCGCGTCGACTCGCGCAGCAACTGGCCGAGCAATCGCATGAACTCCGGGCTCAGTCCCTCGACGCGCAATCCCGGCGTATCGAGTCCTTCAAGCAAGGCGGCGAGCAGTGCGTCATCACCAGCGGCGGGCGGGCGCGGCGCAGGCGCTGGTGCGGCAACTCGCGCCTCGGCTGGCGCGGGCTGCGTGGGCACTG
>JAUYAJ010000668.1 GCA_030693565.1 Rubrivivax sp. | reverse complement strand
TGGCGGCGCGCACCGGCAGCGGCGCCAGCCAGCCAGCGGCCGCCAGCCAGGGGCTCAGCGCCAGCAGGGCGGCCAGGCGGCGCCGGGGCAGGGCGCTCATGCTCAGCGCGACAAGGCCACCATGTAGCGCACGGCGGCCTTGACGTCGTCATCGACGAGGTTGGAGCCGCCGCGCGCGGGCATCGCGCCCTTGGGGCCGTTGTAGCCCTCGATGGCGTGCTTGAAGAGCGTCTCTTCGCCTTGCGCGATGCGCGGTCCCCAGTCGGCTTTGTCGCCCGGCTTCGGGGCGCCGGCCACGCCGGCGGCATGGCACAGCGCGCAGGCTTTGCCGTAGGCGGACTTGCCGGCTTCGTTGACCGCGACTTCGGCGGCCGGGGCTGCTGGCGCGGCGACGGCTGGTGCCGCCGCGGGCGCTGCCGGAGCCTCGCTCTTGCCGCAGCCGTTCAAGACGAGCGTGGCCAAAGCAGCGGACAGGATGAGCTTGATCATGGGTCGATTCCTAGGTTCACGTGCATGAATTGTGAGGGCCGTGTGCCGTCTCGTGCGAATTGATATCCATCAAAGTAGATCTGGATCAAGTGCGACTTCCATTCCATGTCAGATCGGTGCCGCATTTGATTCACATCAAACACGCCGATGGCGGTGCCGACGTAAAACCCAGCCCGAGCGTTCGGATTGCCCCCCGCCGTCCGACCCGCACCGACGCAGACACCACTTCGACCCATTCGCAACCCACCGCACAGGTGCACACCATGAACGAAAAACCCACTGCTGCCGCTCCCGAAGGTCTGGGACGGCGCCGCTTCCTGAACTCGGCCGCTGTCGCCGGCCTGGCCGGTGTCGGCCTGGCGGCGTGCAGCGAAGACAAGCCCGCTGCCGCGGGCGCGGCCGGCACCTCGGCGGCGCCTGCCGGCGCCTCGTCGAGTTCGGGCCACCTCAAGCCCGGCGAACTCGACACCTATTACGGTTTGTGGAGCGGCGGCCATACCGGCGACATGCGCGTGCTCGGCCTGCCCTCGGGCCGCGAGATCACCCGCATTCCCTGCTTCGTGCCCGACGCGCTGGTCGGCTGGGGCATCACCAACGAGAGCAAGGCCATCATGGGCACCAAGCCCAATGGCGACCTGCGCTACACGGTGGGCGACACCCACCATGTGCACGCGTCCTACAAAGACGGCAACTACGACGGCCGCTACGCCTGGATCAACGACAAGATCAACAGCCGCATCGCGCGCATCCGGCTCGACTACTTCACCTGCGACAAGATCACCGAACTGCCCAACGTCCAGGGCTTTCACGGCATCTTCCCCGACAAGCGCGACCCGGTGGACCCGGCGATCAACTACACCACGCGTGTCTTCTGCGGCGCCGAGTTCCACGTGCCGCTGCCCAATGACGGCAAGGCCGCCGACAAGACCGACGCCTACCGCACGATGTTCAGCTGCGTCGACGCCGAGACCATGGACGTGCGCTGGCAGGTGCTGATCGACGGCAACTGCGACCTCACCGCGACCTCGTACGACGGCAAGCTCGCTGCCACCAACCAGTACAACGTCGAGGGCGGTGTGAAGTTCGCCGACATGATGGCGGCCGAGCGCGATGCCTGCCTGTTCTTCCACGTTGCCCGCATCGAAGAAGCGGTGAAGGCCGGCAAGTTCAAGACCTACGGCGGCAGCAAGGTGCCGGTGGTCGACGGCACGCGCAAGGCCAACGAGGATCCGAAGACCGCGCTCACCGCCTACATCAGCGTGCCCAAGAACCCGCACGGCGTCAACGCCAGCCCGGACGGCAAGTACTTCATCTGCGCCGGCAAGCTCTCGCCCACCGCCACCGTGATCGAGTTGACCAAGGTGCTGGACTGGTTCGACGGCAAGCTCGACAAGGTCGACAAAGCCATCGTCGCCGAGGTCGAACTCGGCCTGGGCCCTTTGCACACCGCCTTCGACGGCCGCGGCAACGCCTACACCACGCTGTTCCTGGACAGCCAGGTCGTGAAGTGGAACGTGGCCGACGCGATCAAGTTCCACGGCGGCGACAAGACCGCGAAGTACGTCGTCGACCGCATCGACGTGCACTTCCAGCCCGGCCACATCAACGCCTCGCAGTCGGAGACGACCAAGGCCGACGGAAAATACCTCTGCGTGGGCTGCAAGTTTTCCAAGGACCGCTTCCTGCCGGCCGGCCCGCTGCACCCCGAAAACGAACAGCTGATCGACATCTCGGGCGACAAGATGGTGTTGATGGCCGACCACCCGGTGCGCGGCGAGCCGCACGACTTCATCATCTTCAAGCGCGAGTTGCTGCGCCCGAAGATGGTCTACACGCTCGACGAGTTCCCGAACGCGGTGAAGGACCCGAAGGACTCCGGCGTGTTCCGCAAGGGCAAGAAGGTCGAGGTCAGGATGACCTCGCTGGCGCCGGCGTTCAGCCTGACCGAGTTCACGCTGAAGCGAGGTGACGAGGTGACGCTGACGCTGACCAACCTGGACAAGATCCAGGACTTGACGCACGGGCTGGCGATTCCGAAATACAACATCAACTTCATCGTCAACCCGCAGGAAACGAAGTCGGTGTCCTTCATCGCCGACCAGCCGGGTGTGTTCTGGCTTTACTGCACGCACTTCTGTCATGCGCTGCACCTCGAAATGCGCTCGCGCATGATCGTCGAGGCTTGAAGCAGAGCCCCAGGGCGGGCCGGCGGCGCAGGCCGCCGCCCGCCCGCACCACGTCATGACGACCTCTTCAAACCGCTGGCGGGCATGGCTCGCGGCTGGGCTGTGGCTGGCGCTGACCGGCCTGGCCCGGGCCGGCGCCTACGAGGCCCAGCTGCCCGACGACTTGCACAGCACGCCCGACCTGTGCGCGCGCGTGGCTTGCACCGAGGTGATGCCCGGCGCCACCCAGTTCTCCGAACGCAAGGGCCGGCCGCCTTATGTCGAGGCCTATGCGGGGCAAGGCCAGGCGCGGCGCCTGGTCGGCTACGTCATGCTGTCGACCGACATCACCGACACGCCGGCTTATTCCGGCAAGCCGGTGGTGACACTGATCGGCATCGACACCGAAGGCCGCTTCGTCGGCGTCAAGGTGCTCAAGCACAGCGAGCCGATCTTGTTGCTGGGCATCCCCGAAGAGGCGTTGACGCGCTTCAACGACCAGTACCTGGGCAAGTCGGTGCGCGACAAGATCGAGGTCGGCCCGTCACGGCCCGACGAGCAGATGCTCGGCGTCGACGCGATCTCGGGCGCCACCGTGACGGTGATCGCGCAAAACCAGGTCATCACCGCCAGCGGCCACGCGGTGGCGCGCCAGGTTGGCCTGATCGAGCCCGAAGTCAGGCCACCGCCGCGCTGGGCGCGGTTGCCGGCGCCGATGGATTGGGCGGCGCTGGTGGACAGCGGCGCCGTGCAGCGCCTGCTGGTCAAGCCGGAACAAGTGGGCCAGGGGCGCGGCGGCGCGCCTTTCATCGAACTCTGGTTCGGCGACCTCAACCACCCCGACATCGGCCGCAGCCTGCTCGGCCAGGCCGGCTACGAGAATCTGCGTGCGCGGCTGCAGCCCCACGAGTCGGCGATCTTCATCGTGCGCACGGCGGGGCTGGAGTCGTTCAAAGGTTCGGGCTATGTGCGCGGCGGCCTCTACGACCGCGTCCAGGTGCGCCAGGGCGACGACGCCTTCACCTTCCGCGACCTCGACTACCTCAACCTCTATGGCTTGCAGGCGGCCGGTGCGCCGGCCTTCAGCGAGTCGGCGATCTTCGTCATCCGCTCCGAAGCGTTTTCGGCCGCCTACCCCTGGCGCCTGAGCTTCCTGGGCAACCGGGTCGACCGCGCCACCGGCACGCGCAGTTTTGCCAGCTTCGACAGCGCGTTCTGGCTGCCTGCGGCGGCGCTCGAAGGCGGGCGGCCGGTGGTGAAGAAGGCGCAGCCGACCTGGGTCCGGATCTGGAAGGCGCGGGCGCTGGAGATCGCGCTGTTCGCCGCGCTGCTGGTGGCCGTGACCGTGGTCTACGCGCTGCGCGAAAAGCTGACGCGGCGCTCGACGCACAAGAACAAGTGGCCGGTCAATGGCTTCAAGTACACCGCCTGGACACTGAGCCTGGTGTTCGTCGGCTTCGGCGCGCTGGCCCAGCCTTCGGTGACGCAGGTGCTGACCTGGTTCCACGCCTTGCTGTTCCAGTGGCAGTGGACGCTGTTCCTCAGCGACCCCTTCATCTTCCTGTTCTGGGTCTTCATCATCGTCACCGTGTTCGTCTTCGGACGCGGGCTGTTCTGCGGCTGGACCTGTCCTTTCGGCTCGCTGCAGGAGATCATCTACAAGCTGGCGGCAAAGCTGGGCCTGAAGCGCTGGCAGTTCAAGCTGCCGCAGGCCTGGCACGACCGCCTCAAGTGGGTCAAGTACGGGCTCTTCTTTGGCCTGCTGGCGGTGTCGATGTTCTCGATGGGCCTGGCCGAAGTGCTGGCCGAGGTCGAGCCCTTCAAGACCACCTTCCTGGTCGGCATCACCAACCGCAGCTGGCCTTACGGCCTCTTCGTCGCTGCGCTGCTGGGCTTGTCGATCTTCATCGAGCGGCCCTATTGCAAGTACCTGTGCCCGCTCGGCGGCGCGCTCGCCATGCCCAGCACCTTTCGCTGGTTCGGCCTGCGCCGCAAGCCCGACTGCAACCGCTGCAAGGCCTGCGCCGTGGGCTGCGGCGCGCAGGCGATCGACACCCACGGCCGCATCGACCACCGCGAATGCCTGCACTGCCTGGACTGCATGATCCTGTACACCGACGCCAAAGCCTGCCCGCCGCTGGGCCAGGAGCGCAAGGCGCGCGAACGCGCCGGCCTGGCGCTGACGGCTATCGGCCGTGACGGCTACTTCATCCCCATCGTTCCCGTGCAGGTGCCGGTGCCGGCCGGCGCGGCGCCGGCGCCCCCGCTGCACCCGGTGCAGGGCGTCGACCCGCGCTGGCCGACGCCGCCGGTGACGCCGCCTTATGCCCAGGGCCGCGGCGTGCTGGCCTGGCTGGGCGGCGAGTTGCGCGACCACCTCTGGCCCTGGAGCCGCAAGGGCTGGGCCCACCACCGCGCGCTGCAGGCCGCGGGCCTGGGGCTGGCGGCGGCGGCGACGCTGGCCTGGCTGCTGGCAGCCGACGGCCGGCTGTCGCAAGCGGCGGTGATCGGCTGGTGGTTTGGCTGGAGCGTCTACGAAGTGCTGATCCGCCTGCAAGGCAAGCGCCACGTGAAAGACGGCCCCTGGTGGGGTCGCAGCTGGCGTGAAGCCAATGTGATGGATATGCTCAGCTACGTGGGATTCAAGAATCTTCTGATCGGCGCCACCTTGTTCCTCGGCCTCAAGGCCCTGGGCTTGCTGCAGGCATGATGCGGCGCTGCCTGCGCAGGGCCGCCGCGGCGGTGCTGGCCACCTTGCTGGCCGGCGCCCAGGCCGCCACCTGGACGGTGCGACCGGGCCAGGCGCTGCAGCCGGCGATCGAGCGCGCCGCCGCCGGTGATGTGATCGAGGTCGAGCGCGGCCTGTACACCGGCAACCTGCTGATCGCCAAGCCGCTGACCTTGCGCGGCCTGAACCGGCCCACCATCAGCGGCGGCCTGGCCGGCGACACCATCCGCGTCACCGCCACCGACGTCACCATCGAAGGCCTGATCGTGCGCGACTCGGGCGACAGCCTGAACGAGCAGAACGCCGGCATCTACATCTTTCCTGGCGCCCACCGCGCGGTGGTGCGCCGCAACGACCTGACCTACAACCTGTTCGGGCTGTGGATCGAGAAAGCCAACGACGTGCGCGTCGAGCACAACCTGATCACCGGCAAGCGCGAATACGCCAGCTCGCAGCGCGGCAACGGCATCCAGCTCTACAACACCACCGGCGCGCGCATCATCGGCAACCGCATTGCCTTCGTGCGCGACGCGCTTTACGTCGACGTCTCGCACGACGCCATCTTCCGCGCCAACAAGCTGCACGACAGCCGCTACGGCACCCACTACATGAACTCCTACCGCAACGTCTGGGAAGACAACGACAGCTGGAACAACCGCGGCGGCATCGCCTTGATGGAAGTGCGCGACCAGGTCGTGCGCAACAACCGGGCCTGGAACAACATCGACCACGGCATCATGCTGCGCACGATGCAGGACTCGGTGGTCGAGGGCAACGTCGTGATGGGCAACGCACGCGGCTTTTTCATCTACGACGTCGAGTCGATCGAGCTGCGCGGCAACCTGGTGCTGGACAACGCGGTCGGCATCCACCTGTCGGCCGGCTCGACGCGCAATCGGGTCGACGGCAACGACTTCATCGGCAACCGCGAGCAGGTGCGCTACGTCGGTTCGCGCGACGAGCGCTGGGGCGGTGAGCGCGGCAACCACTGGAGCAACTACCTGGGCTGGGACCGCGACGGTGACCAGCGCGGCGACGTGCCTTACGAAGCCAACGATGTCGTCGACCGCCTGAGCTGGCGCCACCCGATGATGCGGCTGCTGCTGGCCAGCCCGGCGGTGCAGGCGCTGCGCCTGGTGGGCCAGCAGTTCCCGCTGCTGCGTGTGCCCAGCATCGTCGAGGCGCGCCCGCGCATGCACCCGGTGCACCCCGACTGGCTGCAGTGGCGCCAGCGTCTGACGGGGACCGGCGATGCACGCTGAACCCGCCGCGGCCACCGCGATCACGCTGCGCGGCGTGAGCAAACATTTCGGCGCGCTGCACGCGATCGACGGCATCGACCTCGAGATCCGGCGCGGCGAGGTCTTCGGCCTGATCGGCCACAACGGCGCTGGCAAGAGCACGCTGTTCAAGCTGATGCTCGGGCTGCTGGCGCCCAGCGCCGGCGAGATCCAGATCACCGGCGCGCCGGTGTCGGGGCGGGGATTTCGCGCCGTGCGCCGGCAGATGGGTTACCTGCCCGAAAACGTGGTGCTGTGGGACAACCTCAGCGGCCTGGAGACCTTGCGCTTCTTCGCCCGCCTCAAAGGCGTGGCGCTGAGCGAATGCGCGCCGACACTGGACCGCGTCGGCCTGAGCGCCGCCAGCAGCCGCCCGGTGCGCGAATATTCCAAGGGCA
This sequence comes from Rubrivivax sp., assembly GCA_030693565.1. Taxonomy (GTDB): domain Bacteria; phylum Pseudomonadota; class Gammaproteobacteria; order Burkholderiales; family Burkholderiaceae_C; genus Rubrivivax. The sequence continues at coordinate 7,966 of JAUYAJ010000668.1, read as the reverse complement.
TGCGCCAGCGCCTGGGCTTCGCCCAGGCCTTGCTGGGCCGGCCGCAGGTGCTGTTCCTCGACGAGCCGACCAGCGGCCTCGATCCGCAGGCGATCCGCCATTTCTACGACACCCTGGCCGAGCTGCGCGCCCAAGGGGTGACGATGGTGCTCAGCTCGCACATCCTGGCCGAGCTGCAGGCGCGCGTCGACCGGCTCGCGGTGCTGGCCAGCGGCCGGCTGCAGGCGCTGGGCAGCTTGCAGCAGCTGCGCGAGCGCCACGACCTGCCGCTCACCGTGACGCTGCAGCTGGCGCCGGCCGACCTGGCCGCCGCCGTGCAGGCGATCGCCGCCCTGCCCGCGGCGCTGGTCGGTGCCGACGGGCTCAAGCCGCAACCGGTGGCGCAAGGGCTCAGCCTGCGCTGCCCGCGCGCTGCCAAGGTGGCGTTGCTGCAGGCGCTGGCACCGCTGGGCGCGCGCCTGCTCGACGTCCAGATCGCCGAGCCGTCGCTGGAAGACATCTATCTCGGCCTGCCCGGCCCGGGGCCACGTTGATGGAAGCACGCCAGATCTTCACTGTGGCGGCCAAGGAGTTCCGCGACCGCCTGCGCAACCGCTGGGTGCTGGCCGTGGCGCTGGTGTTCGCCGTCTTCTCGGTCGTCATCGCCTACGCCGGCGGCGCCCAGCAAGGCGCGGTGGGCATGCGCTCGCTGGAGTTCATCATCACCAGCCTGGTCAGCCTGGTGATCTACCTGGTGCCGCTGATCGCGCTGCTGCTCGGCTTCGACGCCATCGTCGGCGAGCGTGAACGCGGTTCGCTCGACCTCTTGCTGGCGCTGCCGATCACGCGTGGCGAACTGCTGCTGGGCAAGTACCTGGGGCTGGCGGCCGCGCTCGCGCTGGCGATGCTGGGCGGGCTGGCGCTGGTCGGCGTCCTGCTCTGGCGCCAGTTCGGCAGCGCCGCGGCCTTCCACTACGGCGGCTTCATGTTCAGCGCGCTGCTGCTCGGCATGGCTTTCCTGAGCCTGGCGGTGGCGCTGTCGGTGCTGGCACGCGACCGCACCCGGGCCTCGGGGCTGGCGATCGCGATCTGGTTCTTCTTCGTGCTCGTGTTCGACCTGCTGCTGCTGGGCGCGCTCGTGGCCACCGGCGGCCAGTACGGCGGCGAGATCTTCCCCTACCTGCTGCTGCTGAACCCGGCCGACGTGTTCCGCATCCTCAACGTGTTTTCGCTCGACGACATGCGCCGCCTTTACGGCTTGACCAGCTTGTTGCCGCCCGCGCTGGCCAGCCCCTGGCTGATGGGCGCGGTGATGGCGGGCTGGATCGTGCTGCCGCTGGGGCTGGCGAGCTGGAGATTCAAACCATGACACCCACTTGTTCCTGCCGCCGCCGCTTGCTCGGGCTGGCATCGGTCAGCCTGCTGCTCGGCGCCTGCGGCCAGCCTGCCGGCAGCAGCGCGCTGGCGCCGGTGGAGATCGGCCCCGGCACGACTTGCGAGCTAGACGGCATGCTGCTTGCCGACTACGGCGGCCCGAAGGCGCAGATCCACTATGCCGGCGTCGCCGCGCCGGTGTTTCTGTGCGACACCGTCGAGATGTTCAACATGCTGCTGCGCCCGGAGCAGGTGCGCAAGGTGGTGGCGGTGTTCGTGCAGGACATGGGCCGCGCCGACTGGGACAAGCCGGTCGGCCACTGGGTTGACGCCACCGGCGCCTGGTACGTGCGCGGCAGCAAGCGACTGGGCTCGATGGGGCCGACCTTCGCCAGCTTCGCGCTCGAAGCCGATGCGCGCCAGTTCGCCAGCGCGCATGGTGGCACGGTGATCCGCTACGTCGACGTCAAGGTCGAGATGGTCGACCTCAGCGGTGGCGCGCATTTCGAGGCGCGCATGTGAGGTGAATCGTGCGTGTGAGGCGCGCTCAGCGCGTCGGCCAGGTCGCCAGCAGCAGCCCGGCCAGTGCCAGCGCCAGCGCCGCGCCGTGGGCGGCGCTGAAGGTCTCGCCGAGCACGCCAACACCGATCAGCGCCGCACTCACCGGCAGCATCACGCTGAACACGCCGGCCTGCGGCGCCGGCACGCTGCGCAGCCCGTGCATCCACAGCCACACCGTGACCATGCTGGCGGCGATGGCGTAGAACACCAGCAAGCCCCAGTGGCCGGCGGCGACGGCGTTGAAGTCGAAGTCCAGCGCCTGCCAAAGGCCGAAAGGTGTGACCAGCGCCAGCCCCCAGAGGTTGATCAAGGCACTGATGCGGCGCGGCGAGACGTTGCCGGTCAGGCGCTTGCCGATCACCACATAGCTGGCTTCACAGACCACCGCCACCAGCAGCAGCGCATAGCCCCAGGGTGAGGCCGAACCCCAGCCCTCGGCGCTGGTCTGGCGCGCCCCTGCCAGCATTGCGATGCCGAGCGCCGCCAGGGCGATGGCCACGAGCATGCGGCCGCGGATTCGTTCGCCATCGAAGCGCCAGGACAGCAGCGCGACCACGCCCGGAATCAGCGCCAGCGTGACCCCGGCCGCGAGCGCCGATGTCAACATGACGCCGTACAGCATGCACACCGAGAAGAGAAAGTTGCCGAGGAAACTTTCCCAGAACAGCAGCCAGCGGTCGTGGCGCGTCAGCGGCGCTTCGCCCGGCGTGCGCCGCACCCAGTGCGCCATCGCGACGGCGGCGATGCCGAAACGCAGCCAGGCCAGCAGCAGCACCGGGAAGACGGCGACGAGCAGCTTGGACAGCCCGACATAACTGCCCACCAGCGCCATGCTGGCGGCCAGGCTCGCGTAGGCCAGCAGCGGCGGCTGGCTTATGGCGCCTCCGCGTCGATGCGCAACCAGGTCGTCTTCAGTTCGGTGTACTTGTCAAAGGCGTGCAGCGACTTGTCGCGCCCGTTGCCGCTTTGCTTGAAGCCGCCGAAAGGCACGGTCATGTCGTCGCCGTCGTACTGGTTGACGTGCACGGTGCCGGCGCGCAGCGCGCGCGCCACCCGGTGGGCGCGGCTCAGGTTGTCGCTCCAGACGCTGGCCTGCAGGCCGTAGGCGCTGCTGTTGGCCAGTGCCACCGCTTCGGCTTCGGTGCTGAAGCGGATCACGCTCAGCACCGGGCCGAAGATCTCCTCGCGGGCGATCTTCATCTCGTTGTCGACGCCGTCGAACACCGTCGGCTCGACGTAACAGCCACCGCTCTCCAGGCGCGCCTGGCGGCCGCCGGTGACGACGCGCGCGCCTTCGCTGCGCCCGGCCTCGATGTAGCCGAGCACGGTGGTGAGCTGCGTGGTGTCGACCACCGCGCCCATCACGGTGCCGGCATCGAGCGGGTCGGCCGGCGCGTACTTGGGTGCCTCGGCGGCGACCAGCTCGACGAAGCGCTCGGCGATGCTTTCGTGCACCAGCACGCGCGACGGCGCGTTGCAGCTTTCGCCCTGGTTGAAGAACATGCTGCCGGCGATGGCGCGCGCCGCGCCCTTGAGGTTGCCGTAGTCCGGGAACAGCAGCACCGCCGACTTGCCGCCGAGCTCGTTGTAGACGCGCTTGAGGTTGGAGCGGCCGGCGTATTCCAGCATGCGCCGGCCGGTGCGGGTGGAGCCGGTGAAGCCGATGGCGTCGACGTCCATGTGCAGCGCCAGCGCTTCGCCGGCTTCGGCGCCGTAGCCGGGCACGACGTTGAACACGCCCGGCGGGATGCCGGCTTCGACCGCCAGCTCGGCCAGCCGCAGCGCCGTCAGCGGGCTTTTCTCGCTCGGCTTGAGCACCACCGAGTTGCCCGCCGCCAGCGCCGGCCCGAGCTTCCACGAGGCCATGATCATCGGGTAGTTCCAGGGCACGATGACGCCGATCACGCCCATCGGCTCGCGCGTGATCAAGGCCAGCGAGTTCGCCGCGGTGGGTGCGATCTCGTCGTAGACCTTGTCCACCGCTTCGGCATACCAGGCGATGCAGCGCGCAGTCGACGGCACGTCGACCGCCAGCGAATACTGGATCGGCTTGCCCATGTCCAGGGTTTCCAGCAGCGCCAGCTCGTCTTTGGCGGCCAGGATCTTGTCGGCAAAGCGCTGCAGGATCTTCTTGCGCACGGCCGGCGGCTTGCCCGCCCAGCGGCCGTCCTCGAAGGCGGCGCGCGCGCTCTTCACGGCGGCGTTGACGTCGGCCTCGCGGCCGCGCGCCACCGGGCCCAGCGAGCGGCCGTCGATCGGCGAGAGGTTGTCGAAGGTCTCGCCGGTGGCGGCGGCCTGGCGCTGGCCGTCGATGACGATGCGGCCGTCGATGCGCAAGGCGGCGGCACGTTCGTGCCAGTTCGGGGGCGGGGCGGTGTTCATGGTGACTCCTCGAAGCGGGTGGTGGTTGCGCGTCAGGCCATCCAGCCCTGGCGGCTGGCGTCGGCCAGCGTCAGGTCCAGGCAGCGGCGGATCAGCGTCATCATCTCGTCGATCTGCGAGCGTGTGATGACCAGCGGCGGGGCGATGATCATGCGGTTGCCGACGGCGCGCATGATCAGCCCGTTGGCGAAGCAATGGGCGCGGCAGGCCATGCCGATGTCGACCTCGGGCGCGAACGGCTTCAGTCCGACCTTGTCCTTGACCAGCAGCAGCGCGCCGGTCAGGCCGCAGGTCTCGGCGTCGCCCAGCAGCGGGTGCTCGCGCAGTGACTCGAACTGCGCTGCCAGGTAAGGGCCGACTTCGTCGCGCACGTGCTCGACCAGCTTGAGCTCGCGGATCAGTTTGATGTTGGCCAGCGCCACCGCGCAGGCCACCGGGTGGCCCGAGTAGGTGTAGCCGTGGGTGAACTCGCCACCTTGCTCGATGAGCACCTTGGCAACGCGCTCGCCGACCATCACCCCGCCCAGCGGCACGTAGCCGCTGGTCACGCCTTTGGCGAAGGTCATCAGGTCGGGCCGGTAGCCCAGGGTCTCGCAGCCCCACCACTGGCCGGTGCGGCCGAAGCCGCAGATGACTTCGTCGCTGACCAGCAAGACGCCGTATTGGTCGCAGATGCGCTGGATTTCCGGCCAGTAGGTGGCTGGCGGGATGATGACGCCGCCGGCGCCCTGGATCGGCTCGCCGATGAAGGCCGCGACCTTGTCGGCGCCAAGGTCGAGGATCTTCGCTTCCAGCCAGCCAGCGGCGACGAGGCCAAAGGCGTCACGGCTCATGCCCTGGCCGAGTTCGGCCCAGTAAGGCTGGCCGATGTGGACGATGCCCGGGATCGGCAGCCCGCCCTGGGCGTGCATGCCGCTCATGCCGCCCAGCGAAGCGCCGGCCATGGTCGAGCCGTGGTACGCGTTGTCGCGGCTGATGATGACCTGGCGCTCGGGCTCGCCCAGGATGTCCCAGTAGCGGCGCACCATGCGCACCACGGTGTCGTTGCCCTCGGAGCCCGAGCCGGAGAAGAACACATGCTGGAACTGCGGCGGCGTCACTTCGGCCAGCAACTCGGCCAGCTCGATGGCCGGCGGCGTGGCGGTCTGGAAGAAGGCGTTGTAGAAGGGCAGCTCCTTCATCTGCCGGGTGGCGGCGTCGACCAGCGCCTGCTGGCCGTAACCGACGTTGACGCACCACAGGCCGGACATCGCGTCGAGCAGCTTGTTGCCTTCGTTGTCCCAGAGGTAGATATTGTCGGCGCGCGTGATGATGCGCGCGCCCTGAGCCGCCAGCGCCTGGAAGTCGGTGAACGGGTGCAGGAAATGGGCGCTGTCGGCGGCCTGCCAGTCGGCGGTGCTGCGGCGGCTGCCGGCGGTGGGGGCGGCGGTCATCGCGGTCTCCTCAAACGTGCAGCAGCAGGTGTTCGCGTTCCCAGGGCGAGATCACCTTCATGAACTCGGCGTGCTCGACCTCCTTGACCTCGGTGTAGACGGTGACGAAGGACTCGCCGAGCACGGCGGCCAGGTCTTTCTCGGCGCGCAACTGGGCCAGCGCTTCGCCCAGGCTGCGCGGCAGCTGGAAGTCGCCCAGGTAGGCGTCACCTTTGCATTCGGGCGTCGGCTCGATGCGGTTCTTGATGCCCAGATAGCCGCAGGCCATGGTCGCGGCAATCGCGGCATAGGGGTTGGCGTCCGCGCCGATGACGCGGTTCTCGACCCGCCGCGCTGCCGCGCTGGCCACCGGTGAGCGGATGCCGACGGTGCGGTTGTCGGTGCCCCACTGGATGTTGATCGGCGCTGCGTTCGAGCGCACCAGCCGGCGGTAGGAATTGACATAGGGGGCGAACAAGGCCATCGCCGCCGGGATGTACTTCTGCAGGCCGCCGATGTACCAGTGGAAGGCCTGGCTGGGCGTGCCGTCGGGGTTGCTGAAGATGTTCTGGCCGCTGGCGATGTCGACGATGCTCTGGTGCACGTGCATCGCGCTGCCGGGCTCGCCGGCGATCGGCTTGGCCATGAAGGTGGCGTACATGTCATGGCGCAGCGCCGCCTCGCGCACCGTGCGCTTGAAGAAGAACACCTCGTCGGCCAGCCCCAGCGGGTGGTCGTGGAAGAAGTTGATCTCCATCTGGCCGGCGCCGATCTCGTGGATCAAGGTGTCGACGTTGAGCTTCATCAGCTCGCAGTACTTGAAGACGTCTTCAAACAGCGGGTCGAACTCGTTGACGGCGTCGATCGAATAAGCCTGGCGCGAGGTCTCGCTGCGGCCGCTGCGGCCGATCGGCGGCTTGAGCGGAATGTCGGGGTCGGTGTTGCGCCCGACCAGGTAGAACTCCAGTTCGGGCGCGACCACTGGGTCCCAGCCTTCGGCGGCGTAGAGGTCGCAGACGCGGCGCAGCACCGAACGCGGCGCGAAGGGGATGAGCTTGCCTTCGCGGTCGAAGCAGTCGTGGATGACTTGCGCCGTCGGGTCGCTGGCCCAGGGCACGATGCGCACCGTACTGGGGTCGGGGCGCAAGTGCATGTCGCGGTCGGTGGAGCTGATGACGTCGTAGTAAGGCCCGGCGGTGGGAAATTCGCCGGTCACGCCCATGGCCACGACCGCCTCGGGCAGGCGCATGCCGCGGTCCTCGGTGAACTTCGCCCGCGGCAGGATCTTGCCGCGCGCCACACCGGTGAGGTCGGGCACCAGGCATTCGACCTCGGTGACATGGTTCTCGTCGAGCCATTGCTCAAGTTCGCTGAAATTGTTCTGTTCTTTGCGCATGGCGATCAACCTGTGTTCGCGGGTGGGACTCGGCGCTGCCGTGTCGTGAAGAGGGTCGATGCGGGCGGCACTCATGCGACGCCGCGGCGGCGCTGGTAAGCCAGGACGGCGGCGCCAAAGGCACTCAGCAGTCGCATCGACACCGGATTGCCGGCGGCCTGCCACTCCGGGTGCCATTGCACGCAGAGGTTGAAGCCGGTGGCGGCCTCGATGGTGAACGCTTCGACCAGACCGTCGGGCGCGCGCGCCTGCACGCGCAGGCCGTCGGCCAGGCGGGCTATGCCCTGGCCGTGGATCGAGTTGACCTCGAACCGGGTGGCGCCGACGATGGTCGCCAGGCTGCCGCCGGGCTCGACCTCGACGGCGTGCGCCAGGCCGTACTGGACCGCGGCGGGCTCGCCGGGTGGCGCCCGGTGGTCGGCCAGGCCGGGCACTTCCTGCACCGCCTGGTGCAGGCTGCCGCCGAGGGCGACGTTGATTTCCTGCGTGCCGCGGCAGATCGCCAGCAGCGGGATGCCGCGCGCCAGCAGCTTGGGGATCAGCGGCAGCGTCCAGTCGTCGCGCTCGGGGTCGAGCGGCAGCGCCGGGTCGTGCACGGCCTGGTCGAAGTGGCGCGGGTGCACGTTCGACGGCGAACCGCTCAGCAGCACACCGTCAGCAAGGTCGAGCAAGGCGTCGAGTTCATCCGTCAGCGCACGCGGCACCACCAGCGGCATGGCGCCGGCCAGGCGCACCGCCTCGACATACTTGCGGCCGACGACATGGTAGGGATGGTCGCCCAGCAGCCGGTTGCAGGCAGGGACGAGGACGATGGGCTTGGAATGCTTCATGGGCTGCCGCCAAGCATAGCGCGCCGGCGGCA
>JAUYAJ010000666.1 GCA_030693565.1 Rubrivivax sp. | reverse complement strand
CGCCGCCGGCGTCACCCGCACCCGCACCGAGCCCTATGGCGCCACCCACTCCGGCGCCGTGCCCCAGGGCATCGGCTTCACCGGCCACGTCAACGACGCCGACACCGGGCTGGTTTACATGCAGCAGCGGTATTACGATCCGCTGGCGGGCAGGTTCTTATCTGTTGATCCGGTGGTGACGGATGCCGGCACAGGGGCGCACTTCAATCGCTATGTCTATGCGCTGAGCAACCCCTACCGCTACGTCGACCCGACCGGCGAACGGGCTGATGTGGGCGTGCAGTTCACAGAGGCTGTCGGTGAGTTCCTGACCGGCCCCTTTGCCGCGCTCACGGGCAAGGCATTTGCCGAGGGCAATTACTTGACCGGTTCGGCCTTCGCCGTGGCCGGCGCTGCGGTCGGGGTCGCGAATGTGACAATGGCGGTGGGCGCGGTGCCGCTTAGGTTGGCGGCAAAGGGGGCAGCTGAGGGCGAGAAGCTTTTGTTCCGCCGCGGCGCTTCTGACACGAAAGCTCTGCTGCAGCGCGATGCGCAAGCGGCCGAAAACGCACTCGGGATACATGGCGTCTCTGTGAGCACCAATCCAGCGGCAAAAGCTGGTCAAGTGGTGCGATGTGCAACCTGCAGCTCGGTCGAGGCAGCTGGTTTCAAGGTACAACAAACGGGCGGTAATCCCGCCCACCACACGGTCGAGCTTCCGAAGCCGATTACGCCGGATGTCGTGAGGACGTGGAATGAGCTGTTCAAGTGAGTTGCTTCAAAGACTTGCCCGGACCCCTGGATCGAGCGACGACCCTGGATTCGAGGTGATCGTGGCGTTTGACTACTACGATGGCCCGGAACATGGATTGGCGCTTTATCCATCTGGCGATGGGGTTCGGTTCTCGTCGCTTGGGGACTCGAAGTCTCGATTCTTCCGGGCCTTTGAACTGATCCCTATCAAAGGCACATGGTGGCCGCAGGTCAAGGCATTGCAACAAGCGGCAGGAATCGATCCACCTCGCCGGATATTGGTGCCCTCCGAGGCTAGCGACGAGTTAGGCCAGCTTGAAAGCGATGTTCTTCAAGCACCTGCAATTGGGCAGTTCGTCGGCGTTGGATCGCCGGATTTTGAGCGGGTCTCGATATGTGCTGTAACCCAAAAGCAGCTAGAGGCCTTGCGGGAACTGGGCTGCTCGCCCGCCGGCTTCAAGATGGCCCATCAATTGGTCAAAGGGCGAGCTGCCGAGGATTGAGGGTCACGGCTTGCTTCTTGTCCTTCTTGCGGCGCCAGGGTCCGGCGCCAGAGGCGCGGACGCCAGGGTCAGATACCGTCTTGAACGCACGGCGCCAGGGTCCACGGCGCCAGCGGCGCCAGGGTCACGGCGCCAGGGTCACCCATTAGCCACCCCCGTCAATAGGGACGAACGAAATACTGCGGCCGTCCCCGCATTTTTCCTTGTCAAGCCTGTCTTCCCGGCTGTTGAGTTCACTGCCGCACTTGGTTCTCGAACAATGGTTACGCCGCTGCGCACCAGTCACCCATCAGGATCAAGGCTCGGTCACCTTGCGGCGGCCGGCCCCTGGCTGCGTTTGCAGCCCCAGAAAACCCTCTGTTCCCCACCGTGTCCAATTGAGGCGGCCAGTCGAGCTGGCCGCACAGGTCTGTGGCTTCGCACGGGTGCGATCCAACCCCTTGTGGCTCACGGTACGGGCGCAACGAACTCCTTCTTTAGCCGCTTGTCTTTTGATCAAATACAGGGCGGGATCGGCGGCGGCGTGCAATCAGGTCTCATGGTTGCGAGCCAACCCCAAAGCGACACTGCCACCGCCGTCCCATTGAACTGGTGAACTCCTTATCCAAAGGCCCTCGATACGTCGAAGGGTTTGCCGTCTTTCATGACGTGCCAGCACGCCCGCGCCAGCTTGTGCGCCACCGCCTTGATGGCCACCACCGTCAAGCTGTTGGCACACTTCTTCTGGTACCAACGTTTGATCGCCGCGTCGTAGCGCACCGCGAAGTGCGCCGCTTCGATGAAGGCCCAGGCCAGGTGTTTGTTGCCGCACTTGGCGTTGCCCTCACCCTTTTTCTTGCCGTTCGATTCGCGCCGGCTGTCCACCGTGCGCGCGTACGAGGCGAAGTTGCCCGGGCTGTCGAAGCGTCCGATATCGCCGGTTTCCAGCGCAATGGTCAGGGCCAGCACTATGCCGATGCCGCTGACTGTCTTGAGCGCCTGGTAGTCATCACGCAATTTGGCTTTGGCCAAGATGCTGCGCTCCAGCGCCTTGGCCTGCTCGTCCAGGCAGCGCATCACGGTCAGGTTCGCCTTCAAGGCAAGCTTTTGTTCATCCAGCAGCGGCATGGCGTCGACGTGTTCGTTTTGCCAGTGCTTGATCTCATTGCCGCCGGCGTGGGTGCCGAGATTGCGTGCGATCAGGTTGCCCACGCTGAGGATCTGCGCGCTGCGCTGGCGCACGAGCTGGCTGCGCTTGCGCATCAGGTCGCGCACGGCGCGCTGCTCGCGCGGGTAGATGTAGCCGGTGGGCAAGATGCCCAGACGCAGCAGGTGCGCCAGATGGCGCGCGTCGCTGAAGTCACCGCCGTGCTTGAGGCCGTCGTATTGCTTGACGGCGGCGGTGTTGACCAGATGCACCGTGAAGCCGGCATCCTGCAGGCCATCGACCAGCCAGTACCAGTTGTAGGTCGACTCCACCGCCACGCCATGCATCGTGCCCGCGCACGACCGCAACGCCGCAATGATCGCCGCGAGATCGTTGGGCAGTCGCTTGGCGAACACCGTTCGATCTTGCTCATCAAGCACCAGCAAGACGCTGTTGTTGGAGTGCAAGTCAATCCCCGTATAAAGTTCCATGTCGGTCTCCTTCGTGGGCACCATCGGTTGAATCGCAATCCAAACGATAGGCCTGTGAACGGAGGCCGGCCTCGCGGGCTAGATGTTTGTCAGGTCTTGCCTCTTGCCCCCATCGCCACGCCCTCGCGAATGCTGCACGCAACTGACTGAAGCCGCCGGGCGCTATCGCCGGCTACGCGCTCGCCAACGGCGTCAACCGCAGCCAGTCGCGGACCGCGCGCAGCGTGGCGCACTATGTCGACCCGGCCACCCACCGCCTGAGCAGCCTGACCGGCAGCCAGAACCAGGCGCTGTACTACGACGCCAACGGCAACGTCGTCCAGCGCGACGCCCAGGCCTTTGTGTTCGACATCGGCAACCGCCTGCTCAGCGCCCCGGGCAAGGCCAGCTACACCTATGACGGCCATGGCCGGCGTGTGCAGGTGCAGTACGCCGACGGCAGCAGCAAGCTGCAGCTCTACGGCCAGGGCGGCAAGCTCTTGTTCAGCCAGCACAGCACGCAGGGCCGCAGCCGCCACGTCTACCTGGGCCAGCGGCTGATCGCCGAGACCGCCAGCGACACCGGCGTGACCACCTTCAGCCACACCGACGCCCTGGGCACCCCGGTGGCGCGCTCGGGCACCGCCGGCGTCACCCGCACCCGCACCGAGCCCTATGGCGCCACCCACTCCGGCGCCGTGCCCCAGGGCATCGGCTTCACCGGCCACGTCAACGACGCCGACACCGGGCAGTAGGACCGGCCACAATGAAGCAGTACAACACTCAAACGGAATTCGATAGATGGAATCGCTGGAAGAACTGGAACAACGCAAGAAGGAACTGCAACTGCGCAGGGATATTGCCAAGCTTGAGGCGGCTCAGCGCATGGACGGCAACCTGTCCAACTTATCAAGCTGGTGGATTGTTGGGCCGATTGCACTCCTCGGCGTCGGCCCCTCGTCGTTTAGTGTGGAATCCAACAATCACAGTGATTGGTGGTAGTCGGGCCCGGTGGGCATGTGGGCAAGGCGCGTGAGCGGCTTGTCCACATGTCCACCGGGCGGAGTTGAGTTGATGAAATCGAAGGTTGCA
>JAUYAJ010000664.1 GCA_030693565.1 Rubrivivax sp. | reverse complement strand
CACGCGCCGCCATGCCCAGGCCGTCGCCGGTGTTGATGAAGGCGTTGGTGCTGGCGGCGTAAATGCGACCGGCACCGCCGGTGGCCAGCAGCGTGGTCTTGGCTTCGAGGATGTGGACGTCGCCGGTTTCCATCTCCAGCGCCACCACGCCGAGCACGTCACCGTCGGCATCACGGATCAGGTCCAGCGCCATCCACTCGACGAAGAAGTTGGTGCGCTCCTTGACGTTCTGCTGGTACAGCGTGTGCAGCATCGCGTGGCCGGTGCGGTCGGCGGCGGCGCAGGCGCGCTGCACCGACTTTTCGCCGTAGTTCGCGGTGTGGCCGCCGAACGGGCGCTGGTAGATCGTGCCGTCGGGGTTGCGGTCGAAGGGCATGCCCAGGTGTTCGAGTTCGTAGACCACCTTGGGCGCCTCGCGGCACATGAACTCGATCGCGTCCTGGTCACCCAGCCAGTCGCTGCCCTTGACGGTGTCGTAGAAGTGGTAATGCCAGATGTCCTCGGACATGTTGCCCAGGCTGGCACCGATGCCGCCTTGCGCGGCCACCGTGTGCGAGCGCGTCGGGAACACCTTGGACAGCACGGCGACGTTGAGGCCGGCGCGCGCCAGTTGCAGCGAAGCCTGCATGCCCGAGCCACCGGCGCCGACGATGACGACGTCGAAGCGGCGGCGCGGCAGCGCTTTTTGTTGGGATCCGACGGCCATGCTTACAGTCTCCAGAGCACCTGGACGGCCCAACCGGCGCAGCCCAGCAACCAAACAAGCGTGACCACCTGCAGCGCCAGCCGCACGCCGACGGGCTTGACGTAGTCCATCCAGATGTCGCGCACACCCACCCAGGCATGCATTGCCAGCGAGAGGATGACGACGAAGGTCAGCAGCTTCATCCACTGGGCGGCAAAGATGCCGGCCCAGCGGTCGTAGCCCAGCGGGCCGGGCAGCAGCACCTGCACCAGCAGCACGATGGTGAACAGCGCCATCAGCGCGCCGGTGACGCGCTGGCTGAGCCAGTCGCGCGAACCGTAATGCGCGCCGACGACGAGGCGTTTGGATCCGTGGTTTGCCATGTCTTGTTGCCTCGGGTCAGTACAGGCCGAACAGCTTGGCGCCCAGCGCCAGCGTCAGCAGCAGGCTGGACGCCAGCGTGACGAGCGCCGAGTTGTGGCCCTGGGCCTTGCTGACACTGTGGGTGACGTCCATCCACAGGTGGCGCAGGCCGGCGATGAAATGGTGCAGGTAGGACCAGATCAGCGCCAGCGCCACCAGCTTGATGAACCAGGCCGGCATCGCACCGATGCCGAAGGCGAAGGCGCTGGTGAAGGTTTCGTATGAGATCTCCGAGCTCAGGCTGTTGTCGAACAGCCAGATCACGAAGGGCAGCAGGGCGAACAGCAGCAGGCCGCTGATGCGGTGCAGGATCGACACCAGACCGGCCGGCGGCAGCCGGTAGCTCAGGATCTGGGTGACGTGGATGTTGCGAAATTCGGGGCGTTTGGCCGGGCCGGGAGTGCTTGCCATATGTGTTTTTTCCTTGTGCTCGCGCCGGGCATCGTAATCCCGTAGGAACCCTGGCATTTTATTGCATCGCAACAAACTTACTCGAAGCTTGGTGCGGCGGACACGCCGGTCGGACGCGTCGTCAACTCAGTTCGTTGCGATAGTGATGACTCGCCGTGCTGTACAGGCCGCGCCGCCACTCGACAGGCCGGTCGCCATAGGTGAAAGACAGCCGCTCGACCGACAACAGCGGATGGCCGGGCGGCAGCGCCAGCAGTTCCGCTTCTTCGGGCGCAGCGGCCAGCGCCCGGATCTTCTCCTCTGCACGGATCATCCGAACGCCGAAATCGACCTCGAAAAGCCCGTACATCGGTCCGCGATGGGTGTTCAGGTGCTCGGCCGTCAGGCCCTGGAACAGCGAACCGGGCAGCCAGATGTCGTCCAGCACCACTGGCTGCTCACCCGCCAACAGCAGCCTGCGCACCTGGACCGCAAGCTCGCCGGCCTGCAGCGCGAGCGCCTGGGCGACATCGGCCGGCGCGCGCATGCGCCGGCAGTCGAGCAGCCGGCGCTGCATGCCGGCGGGCCCGCCTTCGTCGGGCGTCAGACGCAGGAAGCGGTACTTCGTCTTGTCCTCGGCATGGGTGGCGACAAAAGTGCCCTTGCCCTGGCGGCGCACGAGCAGGTTTTCGGCCGCCATCTCGTCGATGGCCTTGCGCACCGTGCCCTGGCTCACCTTGAAGCGTGCAGCGAGTTCCATCTCGCTGGGAATGGCGGCGCCCGGCCGCCATTCGCCACCCTGCAGGCTGCGCACGAGCAAGGTCTTGATCTGCTGGTACAGCGGGCTGAAGGACGGCTGGGTCGACGGCTGGGCGTTGGCGGGCGGGATCGAATTCGGCACCTCACGATTGCACCACAAGTGCGCGACATCCTTTGCCTTATGTCTTATAGAGCACCGGCCACAACATCAGGCACGCCGATGTAGCCGACGAAGCGCCCGTACTTCGACGCTTCGCCGGCGAGGCCGGCGCCGACACTGTCCGGACGCGGCCTGCACGACCGGATCCGTCATCGACCACCGGCATCGATCCGTATCACACCGCTGTTTTGTCCGGAGAAGTCGTCATGACCATGAGCATTCAATACCGCCTCACCGGTACGTTGGCGGCACTGACGCTGCTGATCGCAGGATTGGCGCTGTTGGCGATGCGCGGCGATCAGCAAACCGTCGACGCCTACCAGGAGTCGCGGCTGCGCGCGGTCGCGCCGGGCTACCAACTGTCGACGCTGGCACGATCGCTGGTGCGCCAGGGTCTGTCGCTGAGCCGGCTGCTGGTCGCTCCGCACGACGCCGGCGCCAGCCAGCTTCGGCAGGACATCGCCAAGGAAAGCGAGGTGCTGAGCCGCTCGATCCAGGAGCTGACCCGGCTGCTGCCCCACAACCCCGAGCTGACCGACCCGGTGCGCCGCCTGCAAGACGAGCTGGCCAGCTACCACAGTGCCAGACAGCAGACCATGACCTTGCTCGACGCGAGCAAGACCCTGGAAGCGCGCGAGGCCTACGACAGCGCAGTCATGGCCGCCAGCCGCGCTTTGCGCGTGCGCATCGACGCCGAGATCGAAGCCGTCGACCTGCGCACCGAGGCGCGGCACCAGCAGCATCAGACTGAACTGCGCAGCAAGCACCAGATCGTCGTCGCCCTGCTGGTGCTGGTCGTGTTGGCCGCGGCCTGGATCGGCTGGCGCCTGCTGCTGGGCATCATGGTGCCGGTGCAGCGCATGCACGAGGCGCTGCAAGCGATCGGCAACGGCGACCTCACGGCCAAGGTGCGAGCCTACCGTGCCGACGAACTCGGCGCTCTCGCCGAGTCGATCAACCGCATGGGCACGCTGCTGCAGGACGCAGCCAGCCAGGCGCAGGACACGGCTGCCAAGCAGCAGCGCGAAACGCTGACGCTGCGCCAGGGCGTGGACAAGCTGCTGCAGGTCACCGAGGCCGCCGCCGGCGGCGACCTCGCGCAGCGCGCCGGCGCGCTCGAAGGCGAGGAGATGAATCGGCTGGCCTCGTCGGTGGATGTCATGGTCGGTGGCCTGCGCCAGCTGGTCGGCAACCTCCAGGGCAGCATGCTGCAAATCCGCGGCTGCACCACTGATCTCACGGCGTCGGTGCGCGACAACCAGACCACGCTGGCCGAGCAGGCGTCGTCGTCGACCGAAGTCGCCGCCACCTCGACCGAGATGGCGCAGAACGCCAACGAACTGGCGATGACGATGCGCCGCGTCAGCGAAACCAACGACGGCGCCTTGCAGCGCGCCGAGCAAGGCCGCGAGTCGCTGCAGCGGCTGGACCGCACGATCGGCCAGATCCTGACCGCGTCGGCCGACATCTCGTCGGCGCTCGGCGCCATCGCCACCAAGAGCACCGACATCACCAGCGTCGTCACCGCCATCACGCGGGTCGCCGACCAGACCAACTTGCTGTCGCTGAACGCCGCCATCGAGGCCGAGAAAGCGGGCGAATACGGCCAGGGTTTCTCGGTCATCGCGGGCGAGATCCGCCGCTTGTCGGATCAGACCACCGAGGCCGCCGGCCACATCGAGCAGATCGTGCGCGAGATGCACACCGCCATCTCGGCCAGCGTGCTCAGCATGGACCGCTTCAACGACCAGGTGCGCCGCAACGTCGACGACGTCGGCACCCTGGCCGGCGTGCTCACCGGGGTCATCGAGTCGGTCGAGTCATTGGCGCCGCGCGTCGAATCGGCCAGCGAATCGATGCGCGCCCAGGCCGAAGGTGCGGCGCAGATCAACGAGGCGATCCGCCAGATCCACGACAGCATCACCCACGCCCACCGCTCGATGCGCAGCACCGGCGACGCCACCGATGCGCTCAACGCGGTGGCCCAGCAGTTGCAGCTGGGCATCAGCCGCTTCCGCCTGGCCTGAGGCTGTGAAGACATGAAAGCCGTCCGCCAGCCCCAGGGCCTGGTGCTGACACTGCAGTCCCAGCGCCATGTGATGGCGCTGCGCCATGTCGAGCGCCTGCTGCCGCTGGCGGCGCTGACCGCGCTGCCGATGGCCCCGCCCGCGCTGCTCGGTTTGCTCGACCTGCATGGCCGACCAGTGCCGGTGCTCGACCTGCAGGTTTTGCTCGGCGGCGTGCCGACGCCGGCGACGATGCGCACGCGCATCGCCGTGCTGGCGGCCGCCTGCAGCGCCGCGGCCGACTGCCCCGCGCTCGCCCTTGTGCTGCAAGGCACAGGCCAGGTGACGCGCTGGCCGGCCGACGCCGGCGGCG
>JAUYAJ010000642.1 GCA_030693565.1 Rubrivivax sp. | reverse complement strand
TGTCGTGCGATCTGGTCAACCACCGGTGCGTTCCGGCACTCCTGCGAAAGGACCTCTCCATGCGTCTCACCACCAAAGGCCGTTTTGCCGTCACCGCGATGATCGATCTGGCGCTGCGGTCGAACGCCGGCCCCGTGGCGCTGGCCGCGATCAGCCATCGCCAGCAGATCTCGCTGTCCTACCTGGAGCAGCTGTTCGGCAAGCTGCGCCGCCACGAGCTGGTGGAAAGCACGCGCGGGCCGGGCGGCGGTTATTCGCTGGGCCGTGCGGCCGGCGAGATCACGGTGGCCGACATCATCGTCGCCGTCGACGAGCCGATCGACGCCACCGGCTGCGCCGGCAAGGAAAACTGCATGGGCGACGACGCCGGCCGCTGCATGACGCACGACCTGTGGGCGAGCCTGAACACCAAGATGATCGAGTACCTCGACTCGATCTCGCTGAAGAAGCTGGTCGACGAGCAGTTGGCCAAGGGCATCTCGATCCATGAAGCGCCGGTCAAGCGTGCGATCTCGTCGCAGCCGGTCGTCAAGCCCATCAAGGTGACGGCGCCGAACTCCGTGTTCGCGCTCGGCAACTCTTTCATCAAGTAAACGCCTGCCCATGACTCCGCATTTCCCGATCTACATGGACTATGGGGCCACCAACCCGGTGGACCCGCGCGTCGTCGACGCCATCATTCCCTGGTTGCGCGAACATTTCGGCAACCCGGCGTCACGCAGCCATGCCTGGGGTTGGGAAGCGGAAGCGGCGGTCGAGAAGGCGCGCGAGCAGGTTGCGCAGCTGATCGGCGCCGACCCGCGCGAAATCGTCTGGACCTCGGGCGCGACCGAAAGCGACAACCTGGCGATCAAGGGCGCTGCGCATTTCTACGCTTCGCGCGGCAAGCACCTGATCACCGTCAAGACCGAGCACAAAGCGGTGCTCGACACCATGCGCGAGCTCGAGCGCCAGGGCTTCGAGGTCACCTACCTCGACGTCCAGGAAGACGGCATGCTCGACCTGGACCGGCTCAAGGACGCGATGCGGCCCGACACCACGCTGGTCTCGGTGATGTTCGTCAACAACGAGATCGGTGTCATCCAGGACATCGCCGCCATCGGCACACTGTGCCGCGAGCGCGGCATCGTCTTTCACGTCGACGCCGCGCAAGCGACGGGCAAAGTGGCGATCGACCTGGCGACGCTGCCGGTCGACCTGATGAGCCTGGCTTCGCACAAGACCTACGGCCCCAAGGGCATCGGCGCGCTCTACGTGCGGCGCAAGCCGCGCGTGCGGCTGGAAGCGCAGATGCACGGCGGCGGCCATGAGCGCGGCATGCGCTCGGGCACCTTGCCGACGCACCAGATCGTCGGCATGGGCGAGGCCTTTCGCATCGCCGGCGCCGAGATGGGCACCGAGAACGAGCGCATCCGCATGCTGCAGCGCCGTTTGCTCGACGGCATCAGCAAGATCGAACAGGTGTTCATCAACGGCCACCTTGAGCACCGCGTGCCGCACAACGTCAACGCCTCGTTCAACTACGTTGAAGGCGAGTCGCTGCTGATGGGCGTCAAGGGCCTGGCGCTGTCGTCGGGGTCGGCCTGCACCTCGGCCAGCCTGGAGCCCAGCTACGTGCTGCGCGCCCTGGGCCGCAGCGACGAGCTGGCGCATTCGAGCCTGCGCATGACCATCGGGCGCTTCAGCACCGAGCAGGAAATGGATTACGCGGTTGGCACGCTGCAAGAGCAGGTGGCCCGTCTGCGCGAACTCTCGCCGCTGTGGGAGATGTTCAAGGACGGCGTCGACATCAGCAGCATCCAGTGGACCGCACACTGATCACAGGAGCACGAACATGGCTTACAGCGACAAAGTTGTCGATCACTACGAAAACCCCCGCAACGTCGGCGCCTTCGACAAAGGCGACGAATCGGTTGGCACCGGCATGGTCGGCGCACCGGCCTGCGGCGACGTGATGAAGCTGCAGATCAAGGTCAACCCGACCACCGGGCTGATCGAGGACGCGCGCTTCAAGACCTATGGCTGCGGCTCGGCGATCGCGTCGAGCTCGCTGGTCACCGAATGGGTCAAGGGCAAGACGCTCGACCAGGCGGTGACGATCAAGAACACCCAGATCGCCCAGGAACTGGCGCTGCCGCCGGTGAAGATCCATTGCTCGATCCTGGCCGAAGACGCCATCAAGGCGGCGGTGCAGGACTACAAGGCCAAGCACAGCGCGGCGCAGCAGGTCGGCTGACACATGGCCGTCACCTTGACCGAAGCGGCGGCGCGCCATGTCTCGCGCTACATCGGGCGCCGCGGCAAGGGCGTCGGCGTGCGCCTGGGCGTCAAGACCACCGGTTGCTCCGGCCTGGCCTACAAGCTGGAGTACGCCGACGATGTGGCACCCGAGGACGTCGTCTTCGAGGGCCATGGCGTCAAGGTGTTGATCGACCCCAAGAGCCTGCCCTACATCGACGGCACCGAACTCGACTACGTGCGCGAAGGCCTCAACGAAGGCTTCAAGTTCCACAACCCGCGCGAGAAAGACCGCTGCGGTTGCGGGGAGTCGTTCCGCGTCTGAAGGCCGCGGCCGCGTGCCGCGCCCGCTGGAAGGTCCTCCAGCCCTGACGCAACGGCCTTCTGGCCGTTGTCCTTTTTTACCGAGCCCGATGTCCGACAGCCCCGTGATCCGCCGCGAACGGCCCGACCACCCCCAGGTGGTGGCGCTGCTGGACGCGCTCGACGCCTACCTGGGCACGCTGTACGCGCCTGAGCAGAACTACATCGTCGGCGTCCAGGCCTTGCTGGCGCCCGAGGTCGACTTCTGGGCCGCCTGGGCTGGCGAGCAGGCTGTGGGCTGTGGCGCTGTGCGCCGCATGGCCGGTGACGCCCAGACCGGTGGACAGGCCTACGGCGAGATCAAGCGCATGTTCGTGGCCCCGGCGCAGCGCGGCCGGCGCATTGCCGAGCGCTTGCTGACGGCGCTGGAAGCCGGGCTGGCGCAGGCCGGCGTGACGCTGGCGCTGCTGGAGACCGGGCGCGACCAGACGGAGGCCGTGCGCTTGTACGAACGCTGCGGCTACGTTCCGCGCGGCCCGTTCGGCGGCTACCCGGACAACGGCTTGTCGGTGTTCTACGCCAAGGCGCTCACGGCATGAGGCTGGACGCCGACGACTTCAGCCTCTTCGGCGTGGCGCCGACGCAGGCCTTCGACCGCGGCGCGCTCGACGCTCGCTGGCGACAGTTGCAGGCCGAGGTCCATCCCGACCGTTTTGCCGCCGAAGGCGCGGCCGCGCAGCGCGTGGCCATGCAGTGGGCGGTGCGCGTGAACGAGGCCTACCAGAGGCTCAAGGACCCGGTGCGCCGCGCCGCCTATCTGTGCGAACGCGCTGGCGTGCCGATCGACGCCGAGCGCAACACCGCGATGCCGGCCGCCTTCCTGCATCAGCAGATGCAGTGGCGCGAAGACCTCGACGACGCTGGCGACGCGCCGGCGGTCGAAGCCATCGACGCCCAGGTCGCGGCGGCCGAGCGCGCTTTGCTGGCCGAGTTGCAAGCGACGCTGGACGAGCGCCACGACTTCGCCGGCGCCGCCCAGCAGGTGCGGGCGCTGATGTTCGTCGCCCGCTTCCGCCAAGACATTCACCGCCGGCTCGACAAGCTGGACGCTTGAGAAACCCCGACCCCATGGCATTGCTGCAGATTTCAGAACCCGGCCAGTCGCCAGACCCGCACCAGCGGCGCGTGGCGGTTGGCATCGACCTGGGCACCACCCATTCGCTGGTCGCCGCGCTGCGCCATGGCACGGCCGAGTGCCTGCCCGACGACCAAGGCCGCGTGCTGCTGCCATCGGCCGTGCAATACCTCGAAGGTGGTGGCCGGCGCATCGGCTACGAAGCCAGCGCGGCGCAGGCCGACGACCCCGAGAACACCGTCGTCTCGGCCAAGCGCTTCATGGGCCGGCGCCTGGCCGACATCGAAGGCCATGGCCGCTTGCCGTATCGCTTCGTCGATCAGCCGGGCATGCTGGCCATCGACACCCGCGAAGGCGTGAAGACGCCGGTCGAGGTGTCGGCAGAGATCCTGGCGCGTCTGCGCCAGCGCGCCGAAGACAGCTTCGACGCCGAGCTGTTCGGCGCCGTCATCACGGTGCCGGCCTATTTCGACGACGCCCAGCGCCAGGCCACCAAGGACGCCGCCCAGCTCGCCGGCCTGAACGTGCTGCGGCTGATCAGCGAGCCGACGGCGGCGGCGCTGGCTTACGGCCTGGACAATGCCAGCGAAGGTCTGTACGCGGTCTACGACCTGGGCGGTGGCACCTTCGACATCTCGCTGCTGCGGCTGACGGCAGGGGTCTTCGAAGTCGTCGCCACCGGCGGCGACGCCGCCCTCGGCGGTGACGACATCGACCACGCGCTGGCCGACTGGGCACTGGCGCAAGCCGGCACCAGCGCCCAGGGGCCGCACGACAAACGCGCGGCGCTCGTCGCAGCGCGCGCCGCCAAGGAAGCGCTCAGCAGCGCCGATAGCGTGTGCTTCAGCGCCCGCATCGGCGGCCAGCCGCTCAGCGTCGACGTCGAGCGCAGCCAGCTCGAGGCGCTGGCGCGGCCGCTGGTCGAGCTCACGCTGGCGGCGGTGCGCAAGGT
>JAUYAJ010000639.1 GCA_030693565.1 Rubrivivax sp. | reverse complement strand
ACAATCGCCGGCCATTTTTGCGTGCATCTTCCGGATAGGATTTATGGTTCGTTCTCGGTGTACTCCTGGGCCCCGAGTTCCGCGCGGAGTTGATCGGTCAGGAGCTCGATGATGTACTCCTTCTCGACATCGGTGAGGTCAGGGCTCAAGCGAACGCCGAGCATCATTTTGTCGAAATTGGCTTGTAGGTTCATGGTCAGATTGTTCCGTCCGGTAGCACGACGATCACGCGCCGACCTATCTTTCGGCCGTAGCGGACAGTGCTCCACGTGCCAGATCGAACCTTTTCCTTGGCGCCGTCTGGTGTTGCGATCAATACTGTGCACGCATTCACGATGTCATTGTTCCGGTCCAGATAGGGCTTCGCGGGCAGGATCTTGTCGCCAGCGCAGTTCGCTCGGTCCTTCGCGTCCTCTGGTGGGTGGATGATGACGGTCGCGTCAGTTCCTCGCGCCAGCTCATGAAAGTCCGCGTCGCTGCCAATGGCGTCTCCATGCCGTGCCTGCTTGGGCTGAAGCTCGGCAAGCAGCCGAGCCACAGTTTCCTTCTGTGGTTGCGTCATGCCCGCGCGAGCACCAGTGAAGCCGATGTAGGTCATCCCAACATCATCGGCCGGAGGCACCCAGGCTTGAGGACGTAATACCTATCACCTGCCCGGTCCGGGTGTCACGGTTGTCGCCTGGGTGGCCGTACGGGCCTTGAGGTACGGGTCAGCGGCTTCCCACGCTCCTCGTCTCGCCCCACCGGACGAAGTCACCGCCGAGGCGTGCGATAGCCCGTGACACCTTCTCGCCGACCGTCGGTGGTCCTTGGATCGGCGTGTACGACATGCAGTCAGCCGTGCCGTCTTCGAAGATCAAATAGTAGTCGTGGAGAACTTGATCGTTGCAGGGGTACACCCGCTCACGGACGAAGTCGACCTGAACAACCCGCTGCAAGTCCAGGGGAAGATATTTTGGCAACATACTCTGGCTTCCTTTCAATTTCCGAATGCACTACGGCTGATACGCTGCACCTTTTCGAGTGCGGTCGCCAGCTTCAACGTCTTGACGACATCGGCCGGTTCATCTTGCAGACGCGCGATGGTCATGAGTTGCCTGCTCGCGAGCTTGAACACGACGCTCTCAAACTGCTCTTGCTCAGCAGCCCGCTTTGCGAGAATGTTTTCGCGCCGCCTCTTCTCAAGCTGTGCTGCAAATTGCTGCTTCTCGTCGTGCCACTTTTCACGAGTAGCTCGCGCGCTCAGCGTGCCGCGAGGAACACTCCACTTTGCCTGCACCTCTGCAAGGGTCAGCGTAGTTTCGACGTATTCACTCTTGATGCTTGGCCAATTAGGTCTGGTCATAGCGTCACCAGCGACATGCCGTAGTTGTTCGGGGCCTCGGGCAGAACGATGCCCTTGCGCAGAATCAGCTTGTTCGCCTTGAACGGCCGGTAGTTCACGTGATGATGAACGCGCCCATATCGCCATGCCACCCGTGCCACGTCGGGATGCACATTGGCCAGCATCTGCGACTTGGCCGTGGTGCCACCAGCCGCATAAGGCCCCTGACCCACTGTGCCCTCGCGGTGATAGAAGTCGGCAGTGTTCCCGCCGCTCATCACCTGCGTCGGCATCTTGCCCTGCAGGAATGCGTTGAACTCGATCGTGCACCAGCCCGACTTCAGCATGTCAAGCGACAGGATCGTGTCCTCGTTGTACCGGCCACGCCATCGGAACGGCACATCGTTCCGAATGAGGTTGCACGAGTAGATGCGTGTGTTCCGGTAGAACGGTGGGTACTTCGCACGCGCAATCACGATGAAGTCGTAGTTCGGCCCAGCCATCGCCACGTTGACGTACCGTGCACAGTAGTCTTCCATCGCACGGAACAGTCCTGGGCTAAGGCACTTGAGCTTGCGGTTCTGATGCAGCCGGTAGAACGCTTCGATGTTGTCGTCCATGACCCAGTGCCACGAAGCGCCGCTGTCGATGCTGTGCTCCCACGCGAAGTTCCGCGCTGGCCCTGGCCCTGTGCTGCGGGTTTGGCCAAGGTCATCGCACAACTCGTACGTGGTCTTTGAAGCCATGTCCAGCTCGATGACCGTGGTGGAGAGGCAGCGGTCAGTAACAGCCGCCCGGTACGCGTCGCCCTCTTGTGGTTCCACCACGATGAAGTGATGAATCCCCATTGCGGTGAGGGCAAGCGAGGTCATCATGTAGTGGCTTCGCCCCTTGCTGACCACATAAAGGGGGTGCATTGGGAAGTTATGCATACACCACCCCCGTTGCGGCAATCTTGGCCTGCTTCGGATACCAAACGGACTTGGTCTTGTCGGTGAGTCGCTGACCAATCAGCTCTGCGAAGGCATCAACTGCCGCTTGATCGTTGAGGTGCACATAAACTGTGCGGAATGGCCCAGCCGATGGCTGGTCAAATTCAGGCATCCCATTCCAGTCGACTTGCGGGCCTGAGGCGCCTTCACCCGCCTGGGTTGCACCTGTTCCGGCCAGCTCAACAGCTAGCTCGTTGTCGACATGATCGAAGAACGCCATGACTTCGACTTCACTGAACCCAGTCAGGTTCATGCTGAAGTCGAGATCGGCGAGGCGAGCAAGCTCCGCATGAAGCAGCCCAAGATCCCAGTCTGCGCTGAGCGCGAGCTTGTTGTCCGCGATCACGTACGCCGACTTCTGCGCTTCGGTGAGTCCGGCCAGCACCACGCACGGCACCGTTTCCAGCTTTAGCTTCTGGGCTGCCAGCACACGACCTTCGCCCGCGATGATCGTGTTCTGTTCGTCGATCAGCACGGGATTCGTGAAGCCGAACTCCTTGATCGACGCTGCGATCTGGGCAACTTGTGCCTCGTTGTGAACGCGCGCGTTGCTGTCGTACGGAATGAGATCCTCGACCTTCCGTGCGATGAGATTGAAGGCGCGCGTGTTCATGATGCCTCCTTCGCGCTAGCGATGAGACTTTCGAGCACGGCGAGATTCAAACTCTGGTTCAGCTCGAAGGACTGAACGACGCCAGTGCCCTCGGCCTCCACGAAGATGAACAGCTTCTGCTTGTCACCCCTCTTGTCCAAAGTGAAGGTGACGGTATGGTCCGAACGGACGGTATGAAAACGGCGCATTGCGCACTCCTTGTGACGCCGCCGATTAGGGCGGACGAGAAGGAGGGCTTGCACCTCGGGGCTGCTGTCGTGCACAAAAGCGTGCACAAACAAAGACGCCCGCGAGTGTTAGTCGCGGGCGTTCGATGTGATGTGATTCAGGATTTCTTAAAGGATGCGGCGATTTGGTTCGCGAGCCTCTGGTTCCATTGAGCCCTATTCAATCGGCTCGGCTTCTTCTCGGCATAGATGCGGTTTGTTTTGACGGTTTGAAATGAGCAGCCCGGCGATCGAACGACGAGGGGACGCGTGAGGATGATCGGCGTGGGAATGGCGAGTGGTTTCTTTTTTCTTGGCATGGAATGGGAGTAAAAAGTGGGAAGGGAAGGGGCTGACGATGCAACGTCATGGCGCCATTGTTTCCGCTCAGCGACACCCCTCAACGCGCGCTGTAACAGCATCTGTAACAGGCAAAAGAAAGGGACCCGAAGGTCCCTGACGCGGAGCGTTGCTGCGACTATTCAATGAGCTGCCCCATTGGCGAGACGACAACCACCTCGAGCCCAATGTTCTTTGCCGCTCGAATGGTGCTCCAGGTGCCAGAGCGAGGCTTTTCCTTCGTGCCATCGGGCGTAGCAATTAGCATGTCCACGGCGTTCACGATGTTCTTGTTCCTCGTCAGCGGTGGCAGCGGTGCTCGCGTCTCGTTTGCGGGGCAGTACGCACGATACTGAGTGGCATCAGAAGGATGGGTGACGATCTTGGACCCGTGCAAACTGCGCGCGATCTGATGGAACTCCATATCGCTTCCCGTCGCATCGCCGTGGTGCGATTCGTTCGGGTGCAGCAGCGACATCAGTTCCTTAACCTTCGCCTTCTGCGCATCGGTCATGCCCTTGCGTGACCCAGTGAAGCCGATGTTGAGGTTGTGCTTTCTGATCGTGAGCGGGGCGTTCATCGACTGGGAATCGACAAGCGTCAACGAAACTTGAGTAGGTTCGTCTTAGAATAAAGTAACATGTATGCCTGAGATGCTCATCAAGTGGGCGACGCCGGTGACGCGGAACAGCTCCCAGTCGTCGCGCTCGATCGCCGCCTGATCGCCCACCGCCAGCGCCGCCAGCACGCCGGCGGCGGCGCGGTCGGGCACGCGGGCGGCGATCGCCTCGCCAATGCGCTGGCGCAGCCGCTCGACCGCGTGGCCGGCGTTTTCGTCGAGCTTGAGCGCTGCCGCCGGACGCACCGAACCACTGGCCCGGATGCCTTGCTCGAACAGCCAGAGCTCGAAGTCAAAGCCATGCGGATTGAGCGCGCCATGGGGCTGGCGCAGCCGCACCGTCAGCCGCCAGCGCTGGCCGGCGCGCAGATCGGCCAGCGCCGCCGCGCTCAGCGCGTCGTCATCGAAGCCGCTGTACCAGCCCAGCGAGATGCGCGGGGGCAGCGTCACCGGCTGACCCTGCAGCCAGGCCTGGTCGACGTCGAAGACGAAGCGGCGGCCAATCGGGCTGCTTTGCGGCATGCGGGCGATGACGCCTTCGACCCGCAAGTCCTGGCCTTCGAGCGCGGGCGGCAGGGCTTGCGCCAGCCGCAGGTCGGCGCGCCAGCCGGTGAGCCCGAAGGCCAGCAAGGCCAGTCCGATCACGCCGGCCCAGGCCGCGCGCGGGCGCCACACCGCCACGCCAACCAGCAGCAGCGCGACCGCTATCAATCCGGCGTAGGCCGGCAGCGGCCACAGCGCCGCCTGCTGGAGCTGGGCCGCGGCGCCGCCGAGCCCGGCGAGCGCCGCCAGCGAACCCCACGCGACTGGCGCGACGCGGCCTCCCATGGGCCCCAGTGTAGGATGCCGCCGATCCAGAACCACGGGAAATGCCATGTCGATTCAGGACCGCCTTCAAGCCCTGGGCATCACCTTGCCCCCGGTGGCCGTGCCCGCCGCCGCCTACGTGCCCTTCGTGCGCACCGGCTCGCTCGTTTTCCTCTCTGGCCACATCGCCAAGCAAGGCGGCAAACCCTGGGTCGGCCAGCTCGGGCTGACGATGAAGACCGAGGAAGGCCAGGCTGCCGCGCGCGCCATCTGCATCGACTTGCTGGGCACGCTGCAGGCCGCGGTGGGCGATCTCAACAACGTCTCGCGCATCGTCAAGCTGCTCGGGCTGGTCAACAGCACGCCGACCTTCACCGAGCACCACCTGGTGATCAACGGCTGCTCGCAGCTGATCGGCGAGATCTTCGGCCC
Organism: Rubrivivax sp.; assembly: GCA_030693565.1. Taxonomy (GTDB): domain Bacteria; phylum Pseudomonadota; class Gammaproteobacteria; order Burkholderiales; family Burkholderiaceae_C; genus Rubrivivax. The sequence continues at coordinate 9,757 of JAUYAJ010000639.1, read as the reverse complement.
CAGCATCGGCGCCCACGCCCGCAGCGCCTTCGGCGTCGCCCAGATCCCGACCGGTGCCTGCGTCGAGATCGAAATGATCGCCGAGGTGCGATGAGCTTCGCCACCTTGCTGCTGGCGGGCTCGGCCCTGGTGTCGGTGGCCGCCGTCGGCGCAGCGCTGGTGTCGCAACATGTGTTCGACATGCAGCCCTGCCCTTGGTGCGTGCTGCAGCGCGTGATCTTCCTCGCCATCGCGCTGGCCGCCGTGGCCGGCTTGCTGGGGCGTGCGGCACTGCTGCGGCGCACGGCCGCGGCGTTGATGCTGTTGCTGGCCACCAGCGGCGTTGCCGCGGCGCTGTGGCAGCATTTTGTTGCCGCCAGCAGCGCGTCTTGCGACCTGACGCTGGCCGACCGCATCACCAGCGGCTTGGGTCTGGACGGCTGGCTGCCGCAGGTCTTCGCCGCCTATGCGTCTTGCGCCGACGCCAAGGTCAACCTGGCCGGCCTGCCCTACGAGTTCTGGAGCCTGGCGCTGTTCGTCGCCATCGGCGCGGCGGCAGTCGCCGTCGTCAGGCGGCCGCGACGCTGATCGGCTTGCGCCGCGTGGCTGCACCAGCCACGCCCAGCGCCAGCATCGCCAGCGCCAGACTGGCCGGCTCCGGGATCGAGCTGTTGCCGCTCTGCGGCGTGCTGATCGCCGACAGCAGCAGGAAGTCCTGGCTGCCCGCGCGTTCGAGCGCGTAGACGTTGAAGCGGCTGGTCAGGGTGGCGGCGCCGCCGGCGAGCAAGGTGTCGGCGTAGCCGCCATAGATGCTGGTGTCGCGGAAGCTGGCACCGCGCGCGGTGACGTTCTGGTCGGTGTCATAGATGACGTTCCAGATCGCCAGTTGCAGCGAGGTCGACTCGGCCGCGGTGTCGACGCGCGCCGCATCGCCATAGGCGTAAGTCATCAAGCGGCCCAGCTGATCGGACTTGCTGGCGTCGTTGTAGCGGCGCAGGAAGTAGTCGGCGCCGTCGACGACGGCATAACCCGTCATCGCACTGCCGCCGAAGTTGAAGCTCTCGGTGAGCTCGATGCAATAGGTGATGAAGGGGTTGTTGTCGAAGCTGCCGGCACCGACCAGCGAACCGACGAAGCCGCCGGCCTTGCCGCTGTAGGGGTGGGTGCCGACAACTGCGACGCTGTTGCCGGTGCCGAAGGCCCAGGTGGTCAGCGTGACATTGGCGGCCTGCGCGGTCAGTGCCGAACACGACAAGGCGAGTGCCAGACCGGCCAGCTTGAGCTGCGATTTCATCGTCAATCCTTCTTGGATTGGCGCCACCAGCGGGGTGCCGGTACTGCCAAATTCCGATGTCCCTAGGATAGGGATTGACAGTACTCAAGTGACCCCCGCGACCCGGGGGAAAGCCACGCGGATGCGGGGCTGGCGAGTGACCAAAGTCACACCGAAACCGGAATTCGCCAAAGCGCCGCCGCGGCGGCGCCCGTCAGCGCAGGCCGTCGTTGATGCCGGCCAGGGTTTGCGCGCCCGGGCACAGGTCGGCCTCGGTCAGGCTGTTCAGCGCTTGGCGCGTGGTGCCCAGCGCGGCGTGCAGGTCGCTGGCCTGCGGCTCGATGTAGAGCAGGCCGGTGGCAATCTCGCCCACCGCCTGCAAGGCCTGGACATGGTTCATCGCCACCCGGCGGTCGGTCGGGTCGTGGTCGGCGTGCAGCTTGCGCAGCCGCATCACGCTGCCGTCGGGCTGCGGCAGTTCCAGCACCTCACCGGCCGCCGGCGCGGCGCTGATGGGCGCGGCCAGATCGATGAAGTCGATCCGGTTGACGGCTTCGTTGTGCTCGCGCACATGGTCGTAGCTGCGCGTGCTGCCGGCGTGGTTGTTGAACGCCACGCAAGGGCTGACGACGTCGATGAAGGCGGCGCCACCATGGCGGATCGCACCTTCGATCAGCGGCACCAGTTGCGCCTTGTCGCCCGAGAAGCCGCGCGCCACATAGGTGGCGCCGAGCTGCAGCGCGATGCCCACGAGGTCGATGCCGGCGTCGGCGTTGACGGCGCCGCGCTTGCTCCTGGAGCCGCGGTCGGCGGTGGCCGAGAACTGGCCTTTGGTCAGGCCATAGACGCCGTTGTTTTCGACGATGTAGACCATGCGCACGGCGCGCCGCATCGCATGGGCGAACTGGCCAAAGCCGATCGACGCCGAGTCGCCATCGCCCGACACGCCCAGGTAGAGCAAGTCGCGGTTGGCCAGGTTGGCGCCGGTCAGCACGCTGGGCATGCGGCCGTGCACGGTGTTGAAACCGTGGCTGGCGCCGAGGAAGTAGTCGGGCGTCTTGCTGCTGCAGCCGATGCCCGACAGCTTGGCCACGCGGTGCGGCTCGATGTCGAGCTGCCAGCAGGCCTGGACGATGGCAGCCGAGATGGCGTCGTGACCGCAGCCAGCGCACAGCGTGCTGACCTTGCCTTCGTAGTCGCGCCGGGTGTGGCCGACGGCATTGCGGGGCAGCGACGGATGGTGCAGCCGCGGCTTGGCGAGGTAGGTCATGACATCCTTTCGCTGCGCGGCGCCACTGCCAGCGCATGAACCTGGCGCGTGATCGCCTGGGTGATGAAGCGCGCTGTGATCGGCGTGCCGTCGAAGTGCAGCACCGACAGCAAGCGCGCCGGGTCGACCGCCAGCGCGTCGACCAGCAGGGTCTTCATCTGGCCGTCGCGGTTCTGCTCGACGACGAACAAGCGGTCGTGGGCGGCGATGAACTCGGCCACCGCCGCGGCGAAGGGGTAGGCGCGCAGCCGCATCGCGTCGAGGTGAATGTGGGCATCGCCCAGCGCCACCAAGGCTTCGTCGAGCGCCGGCGCGGTGGAGCCGAAATAAAGCACGCCCAGCCGGGTTGGCTGCGCCGCCGGCCGATGCACCGGCGCCGGCACCAGTTCGGCCGCGGTGGCGAACTTGCGCTGCAGGCGCTGGACGTTGTAGACGTAGTCGGCGCCAGCCTCGGAGTAGCGCGCGTAGGCGTCGCGCGTGGTGCCGCGGGTGAAGAAGCTGCCTTTGCTGGGGTGGGTGCCGGGCAGCGTGCGCCACGGGATGCCGTCGCCGTCGGCGTCCTTGTAGCGGCCGATGTCGGCGCCGGCTTCGAGCTGCTCGGCGCTCATCACCTTGCCACGGTCAAAGCGCCGCGCATCGTCCCAGGCGAAAGGCTCGCACAGGCGCTGGTTCATGCCGATGTCCAGGTCGCTCATCACGAACACCGGCGTCTGCAGCCGGTCGGCCAGGTCGAGCGCGGTGGCCGCATGTTCGAAACACTCGTTCGGGTCTTTCGGCAGCAGCAGCACATGGCGGGTGTCGCCATGCGACGCGTAAGCGCAGGCGATCAAGTCGGCTTGCTGGGTGCGCGTGGGCATGCCGGTGGACGGGCCGCCGCGCTGGACGTTGATGATGGTCAGCGGGATCTCGGCAAAGTAGGCCAGGCCGATGAACTCGGTCATCAAGGAGACCCCCGGCCCCGAAGTGGCGGTGAAGGCACGGGCGCCGTTCCAGCCGGCGCCGGTGCAGATGCCGATCGAGGCGATCTCGTCTTCGGCCTGGACGATGGCGTAGCGCGCGTCGCCGCTGTCCGGGTCGTGGCGCAGCGCCGTGCAGTAAGACTGGAAGGCCTCGGCAACCGACGACGACGGCGTGATCGGGTACCAGGCGCAGACGGTGGCGCCGCCGTAGACGCAGCCGAGCGCGGCGGCACTGTTGCCGTCGACAAAGATGCGCTCGCCCACCGCATGCGAGCGCCGCACGCGCAGGCCAATGGGTGGCTGCAGGTGGTCGCGGGCAAAGCCGCGGCCGGCGTGCAGCGCGCGCACGTTCGATTCGAGCAGCCGCTCCTTGCCTTTGTACTGCTCGGAGAACAACTCCTCGATGACGCCGGCGTCCATCTCCATCAGCGCCGACAACGCGCCCAGCACCATGATGTTCTTGAACAGCTGGCGCTGGCGCGGGTCTTCGTAGGTGGCGTTGCAGATCGCCGTCACCGGCATGCCGATGACGGTGATGTCGTTGCGCAGCGCGCCCGGCGCCAGCGGCTTGGTGCTGTCGTAGAACAGGTAGCCGCCGACTTCGATCTCGGCGACATCCTGGTCCCAGGTCTGCGGGTTCATCGCCACCATCATGTCGATGCCGCCGCGCCGGCCCAGCCAGCCGCGCTCGCTCACGCGCACTTCGTACCAGGTCGGCAGGCCCTGGATGTTGCTGGGAAAGATGTTGCGCGGACTCACCGGCACGCCCAGGCGCAGGATGGCCTTGGCGAACAGCTCGTTGGCCGACGCCGAACCCGAGCCGTTGACGTTGGCGAACTTGATGACGAAGTCGTTGACGGCTTCGATGCGGTTCATGGCGTGACCCCCGCCGCGAGCGCGCGGCTTGTCTTCAGATCGCGGCAGCCCGGCCCGGCCTGGGTGGTCTGGAGCAAGAACTTCTGCATGTCCCAGGCCCCGGTCGGGCAGCGCTCGGCGCACAGGCTGCAGTGCAGGCAGACGTCCTCGTCCTTGACCATCACGCGCTGCGTCTTCAGCGGCGCGCTGACGTACAGCGCCTGCTCGCCGTTGAGCGCCGGCGCACTCAGGCGGCCGCGCAAGTCGGCTTCGTCGCCGTTGCCGGTGAAGCTGATGCAGTCGGTCGGGCAGATGTCGACGCAGGCGTCGCACTCGATGCACAGGCGCTCGTTGAACACCGTCTGCACGTCGCAGTTCAGGCAGCGCTCGGCCTCCTTGAAGGCAGTGGCGGCGTCGAAGCCGAGTTCGACCTCGATGCGGATGCTGGCCAGCGCCGTTTCGGCCGCCGCCCACGGCACCTTGTGGCGCAGGTCGTTGCTGACCGCGTTGCCATAGCTCCACTCGTGGATGCCCATCTTCTGCGACAGCAGATTGACATGCGGGGCCGGCCGCTGGGTGACGTCTTCGCCGCTGAGAAAGCGGTCGATCGACACCGCTGCCTCGTGGCCATGGGCCACGGCGGTGATGATGTTCTTCGGCCCGAAGGCGGCGTCGCCGCCGAAGAACACACGCTCGACGCTGGACTGGAAGGACTGGGCGCTGAGCACCGGCAGCCCGTGGCGGTCGAAGGCGACACCGCTGTCGGCCTCGATCCACGGAAAGGCGTTCTCCTGGCCGACGGCGATCAGCACCTCGTCGCAAGCGATCTCGACGTCGGGCTCGCCGGTGGGCACCAGGCGGCGCCGGCCCTGGGCGTCGAACTCGGCGGCGACGATCTGGAAGCGCATCGCCAGCAGCCGCCCGCCATCATGGACGAAAGCCAGCGGCACATGGCAGTTGACGATCGGGATGCCTTCGTGCGCCGCGTCCTCTTTCTCCCACGGCGAGGCCTTCATCTCGTCGAAGCCACTGCGCACCACCACCGTCACGGTGTCTGCGCCCATGCGCCGCGCCGAGCGGCAGCAGTCCATCGCGGTGTTGCCGCCGCCGAGCACGATGACGCGCTTGCCGACCGAAGTGACATGGCCGAAGGACACCGACGCCAGCCAGTCGATGCCGATGCGGATGGTCGCGGCCGCCTCCTGCCGGCCCGGCAGTTCGAGGTCGCGCCCGCGCGGCGCGCCGCAGCCGACGAAGACGGCGTCGTAGTCCTGCGCCAGCAAGGCCTTCATCGAAGCGATGCGCTCGCCAGCGCGGAAGTCGACACCCAGGTTGAGGATGTAGCCCACCTCTTCGTCGATCACCGATTCAGGGAGCCGAAAGCGCGGAATCTGCGTGCGGATGAAACCGCCGGCCTGGCGTTCGCCGTCGAACACCGTCACCGCATAGCCCTGGGTGGCGAGGTCGCGCGCCACCGTCAGCGAAGCCGGGCCGGCACCGACACAGGCGACGCGGCGGCCGTTGCGCGGCAATGGCCGCGGCATCATCGCCCTCACCTCGCCGCCCTTGAAGTCGGCGGCGACACGTTTGAGGCGGCAGATCGCCACCGGCTCGGGCTTGAAGGGCACGGGCGGCGCGTCGCTGCGCAGCGCTGCCGGCTCGTTGCCTTCTTCGACCCGGCCGCGCCGGCAGGCCGGCTCGCAAGGGCGGTCGCAGGTGCGGCCGAGCACGCCGGGAAAGACGTTGCTGACCCAGTTGACCATGTAGGCGTCGTCGTAGCGACCCTGGCCGATCAAGCGGATGTATTCGGGCACCGGCGTGTGCGCCGGGCAGGCCCATTGGCAGTCAACGACCTTGTGGAAGTACGCCGGGTCCGCCACGTTGGTGGGTTTCACGTCCGCTGTCTCCTGCCAGGCCACCTGGGGCCGCCGGGACCGGCGAACACTTCTGGGGCCGGCGGCAGTCTATGCCAGTGGCCGCCAGCGCCGGTTCAGGGCCAACCCGCGAACTGGCTGGCGCCGCAAAGCCGGACCCCCTGGATCGGGTGGACAGGCGCAGGCCGGCTGGCTACTCTGGCCGCAGCGCAGCGTCAGTACGGGAACCGCCATGCCCAAGAAGTCCGATTCCACCTCATCCGGCCGCAACCATGTCGAACGCTCGCCGACGGCGCCGGTGCTGGCCGGCTCGCTCGGCCATGAGCTGCAAGGCCATGCCAACGAGCGCGCCCAGCACTTCTTCTACTTCGTCGTCACCATGAAGCTGGTGATCGCCGAGCTCAACGCCATTGGTGGCGAGGGCACGCCCTGGCAATCGTCGCGCTTCGTCTCCATCAAGGCCACCGAGCAGATCGGCAGCGGGCTGCGCGGCGACGCCGTCGAGTACAACGACTTCGTGAAGACGAACGGCGGCGTCGTCGACCAGCCGACCACCCACTTTGCCGACCGCGACGCTGCCCACTTCTGCAACCTGGGCCTGAAAGCCGGTTTCGACGCCGCCTGCAAAGCCTCGGCCTTCACCCGCGACGGCTTCGAGCGCCTCAAGGCCTATGCCGGCAACACGATGGAGTTGCCGCAGAAGGTCAACCTCGGCCCCGATCGCGCCATCGACGTGCTGCACGGCGAACTGGCGGTGGCGATGCTCGACGACGACACCGGCGTCGTCTTCTCGCGCGAGCGCGCCAAGACCTACCGCGATCGCGCGCGGGCGGCGATCACGACCTACATCCAGAACCGGCGCCTGAAGAGCGAATTCGGCCTCGTCGCCTGCGCCGGCTGCTACCTGGCCGCTTACGATGACGACTTCCGCGACCGCGTCTACCGCCGCGTCTACCCCGAGATCATCGGCTTGTGCGAGAGCTCGGCCCACTTCCGCGGCCAGGCCCACAAGTTCCTCGCCTGAGCTCCTCCGCTGAGCGACAGCGTCAACGCGCCTGCACGCTGGCGACCTTCAGCAGGCCGTCTACCTTGCGGCCCTTGCGCGCGCGGCGGCCGACGTGGGCGGCCAGCGCCGCGCCTTTCAGGTCTTCTTCCCTGGCCTTGCCGCCGCGGCCGCTGCCCAGCACCTTCAGCGCCTGCTCGAAGCTGGCCACCGACAGCAGCGGCGCGGCGGCGTCGACGTCCATCAGCGTCAAACCCTTGCCGCCCTTGCTCTGCAGCTTGAGCTCGTCGAGCGCAAACACCAGCAGGCGGCCATCCTGCGCCAGGCAGGCCACTTGCTGCTGGCCTGGCGCCAGCACCACCGGCGGCAGCAGGCGTTCACCGGCCTGCAGCGTCAGAAAGCTCTTGCCGGCCTTGTTGCGGCCATGCATGTCGCCGGCCCGCGCCAGCAAGCCGTAGCCGCCGCTGTTGGCCAGCAGCAAAGTGCGGTCGGCAGCGCCAGCGAAATAATGGGCGACGCTGCTGCCGGGTTCGAGTTCAACCAAGGTGGTGATGGGCACGCCGTCGCCGCGGCCGCCAGGCAAGCCGGCGATGGCCACGCTGTAGACGCGCCCGCTGCTGCCGAACACCAGCAGCATGTCGACGCTGCGGCAGGCGAAGACGCTGTACAGGCCGTCGCTGGCTTTGAAGGTGAGCGCGGCGGCGTCGACCTCATGGCCTTTGAGCGCGCGCACCCAGCCCTTCAGGCTGACAACCACCGACACCGGTTCGTCGACGAGGCGGATCTCGGCGACCGCGCGGCGCTCTTCCTGAATCAACGTGCGCCGGGCGTCGCCATGGGTCTTGGCGTCGGCCTCGATTTCCTTGATGACCAGGCGCCGCAGCGCCGCCGGGCTGGCCAGGATATCGTCGAGCTTGGTCTGTTCGGTGCGCAGCGCCGCCAGCTCCTGCTCGATGCGGATGGCTTCGAGCCGCGCCAGCTGGCGCAGCCGGATCTCGAGGATGTCTTCGGCCTGGCGATCGCTGAGCTTGAAGCGCGCGATCAACGCCGCCTTGGGCTCGTCGGCGCTGCGGATGATGCGGATCACTTCGTCGATGTTCAGCAGCACCAGTTGCCGGCCTTCGAGCACATGCATGCGGTCGAGCACCCGCGCCAGCCGGTGGCGGGTGCGGCGCTGCACCGTCGTCTGGCGAAACTCGGTCCATTCGACCAGCATGCGGCGCAGGCTCTTGGGCGCCGGCCGGCCGTCCAGGCCGACCATCGTCAGGTTGACCGGTGCCGTCGACTCCAGGCTGGTGTGGGCCAGCAGCGCGGTGATCAGATCGGCTTGTTCGACGCTCCGGCTCTTGGGCTCGAACACCAGCCGCACGGCAGCGTCTTTGCTCGACTCGTCGCGCACCGCGTCGAGCAGCGCCAGCACGCTTTGCTTGAGCTGCAGCTGCTCGCTGCCGAGCGCCTTCTTGCCGGCCTTGACCTTGGGGTTGGTCAGCTCCTCGATCTCTTCGAGCACCTTTTGCGCACTGGTGCCATGCGGCAGCTCGGTCACCACCAGCTGCCACTGGCCGCGCGCCAGCTCTTCGATGACCCAGCGCGCACGCAGCTTCAGGCTGCCCCGGCCGCTGGTGTAGGCGGCGCGGATCTCGGCCGCGCTGCTGATCAGCTGGCCGCCGCCCGGGTAGTCGGGGCCGGGCAACAGGGCGAAGAATTCGTCGTCGCTGAGCGCCTCGTTGCGGATCAAGGCGATTGCCGCGGCCGCCACCTCGCGCAGGTTATGGCTGGGAATCTCGGTGGCCAGGCCGACGGCGATGCCGCTGGCGCCGTTGAGCAGCACGAAAGGCAGCCGCGCCGGCAACTGGCGCGGCTCTTCGGTGCTGCCGTCGTAGTTGGGCTGGAAGTCGACCGTGCCTTCGTCGATCTCGTCGAGCAGCAGGCGCGCGATCGGCGCCAGCCGCGCTTCGGTGTAGCGCATCGCGGCGGCGCCGTCGCCGTCGCGGCTGCCGAAGTTGCCCTGGCCGTCGATCAACGGGTAGCGCTGGCTGAAGTCCTGCGCCATGCGCACCAAGGCGTCGTAGGCGGCGGTGTCGCCATGCGGGTGGTAGCGGCCGAGCACATCACCGACGACGCGCGCGCTCTTGACCGGCTTGGGCCCGCCAGCGCTGGTGAAGGCCAGCCCCATGCGGTCCATGGCGTAGAGGATGCGCCGCTGCACCGGCTTGGCGCCGTCGCAGACATCGGGCAGCGCCCGGCCCTTGACGACGCTGAGGGCGTACTCCAGATAGGCGCGCTCGGCATAGCCGGCCAGCGAAAGGGCGTCGGCCGGGTCGGCCGGCGGCGGGTCGAACAAGTCGTTCATGCAATCAAGGCGTGTGGCAGCGGCCACGAGCGTCGCGGCCAATCCCACATTGTCGGTTACCGCTGCGGCGCCGCCGCATGGTCCAATCGGGGCATGGCCGAACGACCGAAGATCTCTCTCAAACCCACTGCAGCACCGCGCGACCCGCGCCGCCGCCCGGTGCGCAGCGCGACAACGCCGCGCACCGGCCC
>JAUYAJ010000636.1 GCA_030693565.1 Rubrivivax sp. | reverse complement strand
GCATCCGCGCCACATCGGCAAAGCTGACACGTCCTTCAGTCGCGTAAAGCCCAAACAAAAAAGGGCCCGCAGGCCCTTTTCTCATCCAGCAGCGAAGTTCAATCCGCCTTGATCCCGTTGTCCTTCACCACCTTGGCCCAGGTGTCGATCTGTTTGTCGATGAAGACACGTGCCGCGTCGGGCGTGCCGCCCAGGATGTCGATGCCCTGTGCGCTGAGTTTCTTCGCGATCTCCGGGTTTTTCAGCGCCTTGTTGACTTCCTCGTTCATGCGCTTGATGACTTCGGGCGGGGTTTTGGCGGGCGCCAGGATGGCCCACCAGGCCGGGGCGTCGAAGCCGGCGAAACCGCTTTCGGCCACAGTCGGCACATTCGGCAGTTCAGGGGCACGTTTGCTGGTGGTCACAGCCAGCGGGCGCAGGCGGCCGCTGTCGATGTGGGGCTTGGTGACAAACACCGAGCCGAGGGCCAGCGGGACATGGCCGGCGACGGCGTCGGTCATCAGCGGACCGCCGCCCTTGTAGGGCACGTGCTGCCAGTCGATGCCGCCGCTTTTGCTGAGCAGCGACATCGCCAGGTGACCCAGGCTGCCCGAACCGATGCTGCCGTAGTTGACATTTTTCTTGGCCTTGGCAGCCGCCACCACATCGCCAAAGGTCTTGTATTCGGAGGCCGAGAAGGTTGCCAGCACCATGGCCGAGGTGCCGATCAGCGAGATCGGCGCCAGGTCCTTGCGGGTGTCGAAAGGCATGCCGGGAATCAGGCTGGGGTTGACGCCGTGGGTGTCGAACACCACCGCGAAGGTATAGCCGTCGGCCGGCGCCGTTGCCACGGCCGCGGTACCAATGGAACCGGACGCGCCGCCCTTGTTCTCCACAATGATGTTCTGCCCCAGTTGCTGCGACAGCGGCACGGCCAGGATGCGGGCCACTTGGTCCACCGAGCCGCCAGGCGGGAACACCGCGACCAACTTGATCGGCTGCTTGGCGGGCCAGGCCTGAGCCATGACGCTCATTGAGGTGGCGCACAGTGTGGCGGCGGTGACGGCCAGGGCGGTTCGGGAGATCCAGAGTTTCATGATGGGCAGTCCTGCGAATAAGTAATCGCCAGTATCCGCAGCGCACGCCGTGAAAGCCATTCAGGTTAATACTTAGCATGCCAACAATCAACCCGGCGCAACGGCAACTCGATGCTTTCGCGCAAAATCAGCCCATGGTCCGACCCTCCCAACTCCTGTACCCGCAACGCGAACCCGCGCCCACCCGCCCTGCCGCCACCGTGCTGCTGCTGCGCGACAGCCCGCAAGGCATCGAGGTGCTGATGACGCGGCGCTCCATGACCGCGAGTTTTGCGCCCGGTGCCTATGTCTTCCCCGGCGGCGGCATCGAGGCCGCCGACAGCGCGGCGCATGCGCAGTCCACGCGTCGTGCCACGCAGAGCGATCTGCACCTGACGCAGGCGATTGCCGCGATCCGCGAAAGTTTTGAAGAGCTGGGCCTGCTGCTGGCCCGTCATGCCGATGGCAGCCACGCCACGACGGCCGACATCGCCGCGCTGGACCGCAAGGCGCCATTCGCCGCGCAGTGCCGCGAACGCGGCCTGGTGCTGGCCGGCGACGAAGTGTTTGTGCTGGCGCACTGGGTCACCGATCGCGATTTGCCACGCCGCTTCGACGTGCCTTTTCTGGTGGCGCGCATGCCCGAGGGCCAGGAGCCGGTGGCCGACGAGTCCGAGCAGTTCGAACCCTGCTGGGTGCGGCCGGCCGATGCACTCGCGCGGCATGAGGCCGGCGGCTTCTTCATCATCTTCCCGACCATACGCACGCTGCAGCGGCTCCAGCCTTTTGCGACGGTGGACGCCGTGCTGCAGGCCTGTGCGACGAACGAGTTGCCGCTGTGGACCTCCTGCCCGCGCGCTGGTTTTCTGGAAGGCGCCGAAGCGCGCTACATGGAGCACGAAGCGCCGTATGGCGAACTTGCGCTGACCAGCCCCGACGGCCAGATGGTGCACACGCTGGACTGGCAGACCGCGCAACCGGTGGCGCTGCTGAAAAACCTCATGCGCCTGACCGCGCCGAACCCGGGCGTGATGACCGGCCCCGGCACCAACAGCTACCTGGTCGGCGACCCGCACACCGGCTACATCGTGATCGACCCCGGTCCGGCCGACAGCGACCATCTGCAGCGGCTGTGGCGTGCTGCCGGCGGCGACATCCGCATGATTGTGTGCACCCACTCGCATGCCGACCACTCGCCCGGCGCCAAGCCGCTGCAGGCGCTGTGCAGCAACACGCCACCCATCCTGGGCCTGCCGTCGGCGCCGACGGCACGCGCCGCCAGCCAGTTCACGCCAGACCGGACGCTATCAAATCAGGAACTTCTGACGCTCGCCAGCCGTGGGCTGGAGCCTGATATAGCCCATACCCTGAAGGTCATCCACACCCCGGGCCACGCGGCCAACCACCTGTGCCTGGTGCTGGTGGAAGACGGCATCCTGTTCAGCGGCGACCACATCCTCAACGGCAGCACCACGGTGGTGGACCCGCCCGACGGCAACATGCACGCCTATATCGAATCACTCGACGCGCTCAGCGCCGCCTGTGACGAACACGGCATTGACTTCATCGCGCCGGCCCATGGTTACGTGATCGGCGAAGCCAAAACCGCGATCAGCCATCTAAAGGCGCACCGCCTGAAACGCGAAGCCAAAATTATCCGCGTGATGCAGGCGCAGCCGGACGGCTCCATGGACGACTGGGTCAAACTCGCCTACGACGACGTGGACCCGCGCATCTGGCCGGTAGCCAAACGCTCCCTGCTCGCGCACGTGGAGCGGATTCAGGCGCAGGGTTTGTTTAATTTGTAGAAACCTGATGCGGGCTGAACACGCTTGCGGATTCTTGCCTCGACCGCCCGCGTCGGCTGCGTCGCGTTGCGTTCCCGGTTCGCCTTCGGACGGTAGTTTCAACTCCCCACTCCCAACCCCCCGCCCTACCCTCGCCCCGTCGGGCGAGAGAAGGGAGCCTCACGTGGCCGCGTGCGCTACGCTCGCGTGCAAACATGACCGTCTCTTGGGATTCCCGCCCTTGAAGCGCTGCGCGCTTCAAGGGCTCCGGATGGGAGTTCGGTGTTGGTATTTGGATGTTTGTCTTCTTCCGCCACCCGTCGGGCTGGGCCGAGGAGCGCAGCCGAAAACGGATCAGGGCGAGCGATTGT
>JAUYAJ010000630.1 GCA_030693565.1 Rubrivivax sp. | reverse complement strand
GTCGATGAAACTGTAGCTTGAGTAATCGAAGTAGATCGTCACCTGGTCGAAGATCAAGGTCGGCGAGGTGTTTGTGATCGTGTAGTCGTATTGCCAGACGTTGCCGCCCACTGCGGTTACGCCGTATGAGACAGTCTGCGCCTGAATGGGGGCAGGTTGAAGCAGCAGTGCGCCGAAGATGGTTGCTGCGCAGGTGGCGAATCGACTTCCCATCTTTGCCCCTAATTTATTCGTTGACTTTTGCGGAACTTTGCAATTCAGCATACCTTGACCCCATCCGACTTCACATCCCTTGAACGCAATCAGGGTTAACGGTAATGCCGGGCTGTGGGAAGGCCCAGCTACCAGGGTAATCGCCATTGCGGAGTTCGCTCCGCGCCGATAAGTGCCTGCCCAGGATCAGTACGATGGGTGGGCTGACATCGATCCCGATGTTCTTCATGTCTCTGAACCACAATCCTGCAGCGTTAACAGCACGTGACTGAATCGCTGGAAGAGTCAGGTTCCGTGGCGCAGCGGACGGCCGCCTCTCGCGGCGTCGGACGTCACGTCTCGGAAGCCGCCGACCTTCGGCGCACAAACCCCAGCGGCAGGACCCAGTCTTGAGCCGGCTTCGACGACGCCGCAGTCAGCTTTGCAGCGGATGCGTGAGTTCGACGCAGCGAACAGAAGTCACTGGCGGACTGCCGGCGGTGCCGGCCCGACGCCGACGCCGACGCCGGTACGTCAGCAGTACCTTGGATACCGGCCGCTGGCGCCGCCGCGGGTGCGGAGGCTCAATGACCGCAATGGGACCGACACCGTGCGCTGCATTGCTTTACGACGATCAGCAGATTCGAAAATTCAACTTCAAACTTGGTGCGGTCGATCATGACTCCACGGCGAACGGCAGCGGGCGCCGATACCTGACCTTGGCCGGCCGCTAGTCAGGACGAGTTGTGCTGATTCATTGCGGAGACGACGCATTCCAAAGTGATGGGATTTGGGCTCGGATTTTCCGGTACCGTTGAGAAGTGGAAGGGACACCGTCGCCCCAACACGGTCGCACGTGTCGAGGCCCTGCGAAAGCGGCGCCGCGGCAGTAGGCACACTCCAGATAGGAACAACTATGTCGCTCGAAGAATTGATTTACGAGAAGGAGGCAGCATTGGCACGCGCCGAAGCTGCCGACCCGGACTGGGACCAAGCCAAAGAGGTACATGACCAGACAAAGGTCGAGACGGCAAAGCAAGCAATGAGCGACGAGCTCGACCGGTATGACGAGTACAACAGGCGGGTTGGGGAGATACGAACTGATATCCGTGACAAGGCTCGTAGGGCAGTCGAGGCTGCTCGGGCCGCCGCCGAGGCGGAGCTCATTAAGGATGTCATTGAGAAAAATCCTGCACCCGACGGTGACGTTGGTGGGCCGAGGGCACGTAGGCTGTTCGGCACGCTTGGGCCTGCCCGCACTGCCGAAGAGCTTCGCGCAAAGCTAAGGCGTCTTTGAACAGACGCTGTCGCCAGACCGGCGAGCATGCCGCAGAGCGGTCGGACCGCATCGTCCGGAACTGGCCGAAGAGCGACTTCCACAGATCATCGCCACTTCGATCCCATCTATATCTATCAGGGCGTGTCGCGCAGCACAACCGGCTTGATCTTCAGGCGCTGTGCATTGCGGCTCAGGACGTCGTCCAACGTTGCCATGTGCTTCGCGCCCGCAGCCTCGGCACAGGCCAGGTGCAAGGCGTCGCCGGCGCGTAACCCGCTCGCCGCATCGAGTACCAGTTCTGCCGCACGATGGAAATTGGCGGGCTCGACCGGAAGCAGTCGAAGGTCG